>JBJENM010000107.1:0-39449 GCA_051880175.1 Agathobacter sp.
TGGCAACAAAAAAATGCCGTATTTATGCGGCTTTTGGCGTTTCGCAAACGCCTATGAATGATACTAAACTAAAGGAGAATATTTTTTATTTAATCAAAGAAGAACAGATCAAGCTGGGATATAAAAAGGAAGCAATACGATTGTACTATCCGTTACAATCGCTGAACCGGCTTTTAGATACTGAATTAGATGAAAATGGAATGAAATCGGTGTTGGAGGATTTCGCAGAAAGCATGAAGAAAGAGGTGGGGGAAATCCGGATATCCTGTGAGAAGGATCGGTTTTGCTTTTTCCTGTCAGACAGTTTTTCGGAATATGTTTATCTGCATACAGAACAGTCAGGATTTCTATATGATTTTATTGCTGCAATCTCAAAGCATAATGTGTCTGTTGAGGAGATTGTTGATCAGTTTCGGAAGTATTCTTCGAAGGTGTGCGTTGAGAAAATGGAACAGGGAGATTTTGATTACGTGATCTATTTTGAAGATGGTCAGCCGGATGAGTTTCTGTACTGTCTGAAAAATGAGGACGGGCATATGACTTATCACCGGTTTACAGTAGAGGACTATAGGGAATTGTTATAATTCGAAGTTATAACCAGAGATAATAAATTGATATAGTGGAATAAATTGACAATATATGGGGAATCGCATATAATTTTTTTATCCTTAAAACCTACTAAAAAGATAGGAATAGTAAAGATGAAATTTAATACGAGTTTATTGCACGCGGGAGTGGATCGCAGCGAGCGGTTTGGAGCGACACTTCCCCCCATTTATCAATCCAGTGCCTTTGAACAGACGTCGGCACTGAATCTGGAAAAAATTTTTGAAAACAAGGCTCCCGGATACTGTTATACCAGAGTGGCGAATCCAACGGTTACCAGCTTTGAGAATCGAATCACGAAGCTGGAGGGAGGAATTGCAAGTGTTGCATGTGCTTCCGGAATGGCGGCGCTTTTTAATGCGTTTTCTAATATTTTAAGAAGTGGAGACGAGATCATTTCCAGTGCCAGTCTCTATGGCGGTTCCATTGATCTGTTTAAAGATTTGGAAGCTTTCGGGATCACGACCCGGTATGTGGAAAATAACAACTGGGAAGAAATCGAAGGGGCATTTACAGACCGCACAAGACTGGTGTTTGCGGAAACCATCGGAAACCCAAGACTGGATGTTACCGATGTGGAAAAGCTTGGTGACATTGCACATCGTCATGGAGTTCCGCTAATCATGGATAATACCACGGCAACGGCATATCTTTTTAAGCCGTTGGAGCATGGAGCGGATGTGGTGGTGAATTCCTCTTCTAAGTATATCAACGGTAGCAGCAATTCTATTAGCGGTGTACTTACAGATGGCGGTAACTTCAAGTGGGACAAAGAGAAGTATCCCGGTCTTGCCGAGTATATAAAATATGGATCGATGGCATACACCGCAAAACTCCGAAACGGGCTTTTCCGCAATACGGGTGCCTGTTTGTCTCCACAGAATGCGTTTTTGAATCAAATAGGTATGGAAACCCTGGGACTTCGCATGGAGAGGCAATGTAACAATGCATATGAGCTTGCAGGCTGGATCGAAGAGAACTACCCCGGTGTTTTGGTTAATTATCCGGGACTTAAGAGCAGCAGGTGGAATGAAATTGCAAAGAGGCAGTTTACGAAGGGCTTCGGCGCTATTGTAACCATTCGTGTGGGAAGCAGGGAAAAGGCATTTCAGCTGATTGATTCGCTGCTGATTCCATATACGCTATCCAATATCGGAGATACAAAGACTCTTGTGATTCATCCGGCATCCACCATCAGCCTGCATAGTACGACAAAACAGCAGGAGGATGCAGGAGTGTTCGATGATCTGATCCGCATCAGCGTCGGAATCGAGGATATTGAGGATTTGAAAGCAGATTTTGCAAATGCTTTCGCAAAGCTTGAAAATGCATAATAAAAGAGGAAAATCGAAGGAGAATGATTATGTCAGAGAAGAAAACAGTGGATTATGCAGCCTTGAAAAAAGGTGGATTCATGAGGCAGAAACAGAAGGGATATTTTTCTCTTCGACTTGCAGTGGTTGGGGGAAATCTAACTGCTGAAAATATTAAGACCGTTGCAGAGGTTGCTGAAAAATACGGGCACGGATATGTACATATGACCTCCCGGCAGGGAATAGAAATTCCTTTTATTGCATTTGAGGATATTGAGGAGGTAAGAGCAGAGCTTGCAAAGGGCGGAGTAAAGCCGGGAGTCTGCGGACCTCGTGTTCGAACCGTTACAGCCTGTCAGGGCTCAGAGATCTGCCCGAGCGGATGTATTGATACCTATGGTCTTGCAAAGGAGCTGGATGAGCGGTATTTCGGAAGAGAGCTTCCGCACAAGTTTAAGTTTGGTGTAACCGGCTGTCAGAACAACTGCTTAAAGACGGAAGAGAATGATCTTGGTGTGAAGGGCGGAATGATCGTAAGCTATGAAGAAAGTGCGTGCATTTCCTGCGGCGTCTGCGTAAAGGCATGCCGGGAAGGGGCACTGACCATGGAAGACGGAAAAGTCCTGATCGATGAAAATAAGTGTAATAATTGCGCCCGCTGTGTAAAAAGCTGCCCAACAGAAGCCTGGAAGGGAGAACCGGGATACATTGTATCCTTTGGCGGACTTTTTGGAAATAAGATCTACAAGGGAGAACAGATTGTCCCAATTATTAAGGATAAGGAGACACTGTTCCGGGTATCGGATGCAGCAATCGAATTTTTCGAGGAATTTGCAAAACCGGGTGAGCGTTTCCGATTTACCTTACAGCGATTAGGGGAAGAGGAATTTAGAAAGAGAATACAAGCCGCATACGAGGGGCAATAGAAGGAGACAAAGAAAATGGCAGATATTGCATTTGATGAGGAAGTAGATATTACAGATAAGGTGTGCCCGCTTACCTTTGTAAAGGCGAAGGTAACACTGGATGAATTAGATGATGGTCAAGTTCTGGCAATCCGGATGAATGATGGAGAGCCGGTACAGAATGTTCCAAGAAGCATCAAGGAAGAAGGACATCAGATATTAAAGCTTTTCGATAATGAGGATGGTACCTATACATTGTATGTGCGCAAGGTGGAGGATTAGTTATGGCAGAACGCATTGGAAAAACAGATTTTCCGGAAAAAGTGTTAAAAAGCGCATTGCCGGTTATCGTTGATTTTTATTCGGATTCCTGTGTGGCATGCAAAAAGCTGTCTCCGGTATTGGCAGATGCCGAAGAAGCCTATGAAGGAAAGCTTGTGGTATATAAGGTAAACACCAACTATGATACCGAGCTTGCAGAAGAATATGAAATCACAGCCAATCCAACCTTGCTTTTTCTGGTAGACGGAGAAGTAAAGGATAAAAAACAGGGCGCACTTCGACCGGCAGAGCTTACTGCCTGGATCGAAGGATTATTATAAGGGAAAAACGATAGGAAAGAGGATGAAAAAATGACAATTACAGTTGCAGGAGAAAAGAAAGAATACAAGGACGGACTTACTCTTCCGGAGCTTATTGAACTGGAAAATGTGGATATGCCGGAGTATGTGACGGTATCCATCAATGAAGAATTTGTTGCAACAGAGGACAAGGCAACAACGGTGCTTAAGGATGGAGATAACGTTGAGTTCTTATACTTCATGGGAGGTGGATGCTAATGGCACTTTCAGACGAGCAGATTGAGCGCTATTCCCGACACATTATTTTAAAAGAGGTTGGCGCTAAGGGACAGAAGAAGCTTTTAAATGCAAAGGTGCTGATTATCGGAGCCGGCGGACTTGGTGCACCGGCAGCCATGTATCTTGCGGCAGCAGGGGTTGGAACGATTGGCATTGTTGATGCGGATGAGGTTGATTTGTCCAATCTTCAGAGACAGATCATTCATGGAACGGCAGACATTGGAAAAGCAAAGGTAAAGTCTGCAAAAGAAACGATGAATGCAATGAATCCGGATGTGACCGTCAATACCTATCGGATGTTCGTGGATTCTACCAATATTCGCGAGCTGGTAAGAGAGTATGATTTTATCATTGATGGAACAGACAACTTCCCGGCTAAATTTCTGATCAATGATGCCTGTGTTTTGGAGAAAAAGCCTTTTTCCCATGCAGGAATCATTCGCTTCAAGGGACAGCTTATGACCTATGTTCCGGGAGAAGGACCATGCTATCGCTGTGTATTTAAAAATCCACCGCCAAAGGATGCGGTACCAACCTGCAAACAGGCCGGTGTCATCGGTGCAATGGGCGGCGTGATCGGCTCGCTTCAGGCAATGGAAGCTATCAAGTATATTATCGGGGTTGGAGAGCTTTTGACGGGATATCTTTTGACCTACGATGCACTGACCATGGAATTTCATAAGATTAAGCTTCCGAAGGACACCCATAACTGTGCGGTTTGCGGTGACCATCCAACGATTTTAGAGCCAATCGACTATGAGCAGGCGGTCTGTGAGGATAAAAAGTAGGAGCAAAGCGTATGAGTATAATCAGAATGCCGTATCCGTTTCTGGATGAAATGGTGGACTTTGCAAAGAAAAATCTTCCGAATGAGGCATGCGGACTTATTGCCGGAGTGGAAGATGAAACGGGCAGAGAAATAAAAAAAGTATATTATCTGACGAATGTGGATGCCGCTAACGATCATTTTACCATGGACCCAAAGGAGCAGCTTAGTGCAATCAAGGATATGAGGGCAAATGGGTTAAAGCCGCTGGGCAACTGGCACTCGCATCCCCAGTCGCCTTCGAGACCATCGGAGGAGGATAAAAAGCTTGCATATGATCCAAAGGCAAGCTATATGATTTTGTCGCTTATGGCGCAGAATCCGGTGTTAAATTCCTTCCGTATTGAAAGTGGAGTGGTGGAGAAAGAGGATCTGCAGATTTTTTCAGAGGAATATTATAAGTGGTAGTGGAGAGGACAGCGTTGCTGTCCTCTTGGTAATTACAGCTATCTTAGGTTACGCAGGATACAGGAAAAAGACTACTATAGAAAATAAAGAAAGATAAGGGAAGCGAAGTATGGCGGATAGTGAAATGAAACAGATAAGTATAGAAGAGTTTTCAAAGCTGGATTTTAGCCAGGTGACACTTCTGGATGTGAGAGATGAAAATGAAGTTTTAATAAAAGGAATTCCGGGGGCACTCAATATTTCTTTTTCCGATATATCGACAGGAAAGAGAAGCTTAAACGAAGTGCCGAAGGACAAGACAGTATATGTATACTGCAGAACCGGAGATTTTAGTGAAGAAGTAGTAGATCTGCTACAGGACCGTGGATATGATGCGGTGAATGTGACAGGTGGCATCAACCCATATTTTGAGCAAAAGGCCAGCCAGATTGTACATATTGATGCAAAGGGATTAAAATGTCCGGGACCGATTGTCAAAGTAGCGGATACCCTGAAGACACTTGAAGATGAACAGAAGGTATTTGTGGAGGCAACAGAAGACGCTTTTGCATCGGATATTACCGTGTGGTGCCAGCGCACAGGGAATAAGCTGGATAAATTGGAGGTAAAACCCGGTGTAATTGAAGCAACCATCACGAAGGGGACCGCTCCTATAGCAAACGATAGTCAGGGGAAGACAGCCGAGGAAGTGGCAGACATCCCACATGGAAAGAATTTTGTCGTATTCAGTGGGGATCTGGATAAGACAATCGCTGTTTTTATCATGGCAAACGGAGCAGCTGCCCTGGGAAGAGATGTAACCATATTCTTTACCTTCTGGGGACTTAACATTTTACGAAAACCGAAGAAGGTTCGCGTTAAGAAGAACTTTATTGAAAAAATGTTTGGTATCATGATGCCCAGAGGCACCAAAAAGTTAGGCCTGTCCCGTATGAATATGGGTGGTGCAGGGGCTAAAATGATCAGATGGATTATGAAGGAACATAATATTACATCCCTTGAAGAATTAATCCAGCAGGCAATCGATCATGGCGTACGTCTTGTGGCATGCTAGATGTCCATGGAGATTATGGGAATCAGACAGGAGGAGCTGATAGACGGTATCGAGTTGGGCGGTGTGGCTACCTTTTTGGGAAATGCGGAATTGTCAGATATGAGTCTGTTTATATAGTTATGGAAAATGAAATAAGCATAAGAGAGTAGGACAGCAATGCTGTCCTCTTTTTCTGTTATGGCAAGGATTGCTATAAGTAAAACTTATGACTAAATATTGGAAATACAGATAACAAATGCTATTGACAAAAGATATGAATTTAGTTAATATCATACCTATCAACTAGGATAACTAGGAAATGAGAGGGACAAGAATGGATGAAAATGAAAAAGTTTCAAAGGAAGCCATTCAGAAAATCAAAGAGTTTATTGAGTCCGTTCAATTTGGATCGGTAAACATTATTATCCAGGATGGCAGGATTATTCAGATCGAGAAAAATGAAAAGATTCGATTAAAGTAAACGGCTGACTAGAAAACTAGAGGCTCGAAATCGCAGAAGTGTGGTTTCGGGTCTTTTTGATTTTTTGAAAAAAAGAGAAATGACAGGACGCTGTGGCCGCTGGAAGAGCATAGGCTTGCAAAGCCGAAGTTGTTGGTTCGAATCCAACCAGTGTCATGAAAGAGACTTGATATGGAAAGTTACTAATAATAGAAAGAGAAATGGGAAGAGAAAATGAAAATTAAAGATGTATTACAAGAAAACTCCAAGACAGAAATTTATAATCATCGTGTAATCGGAATTGATATTGGTTCAAGACAGGCAAAGGCAGTCCTGCTTGATGGAGATGATTTGTTTACGACATTGATTCCAACAGGATTTATTATGAAAGATACTGCAAATGAATTGCTTAGCAATCTTTATGCTCAAAGCGGTTATCAGCAAAAGGACATTGAATATATTGTGGTTACCGGTTATGGGCGAGTTGCATTGTCATTTGAGGATGTGCCTTACAGACCGGTTACGGAGATTGCATGTCATGGGCGTGGTGCACATTTCTTGGGCAATAATATAAAAACAATTATCGATATTGGTGGTCAGGACTCCAAGGTAATTAGAATTGATCCATCTGATGGAAAAGTAATTGATTTTGCGATGAATGATAAATGTGCTGCAGGAACTGGTCGTTTTCTTGAAAAAATATCTGCAGTGCTGGGATACGATGTTACGGAGGTCGGTCCGGCTTCTTTGGAGGCAGAAGTCGTTACGCCGATAAACAGTACCTGTGTTGTTTTTGCTGAATCGGAAGTTGTTGCGGCAAGGGCAAAAGGAACTCCTGCAACAGACCTTGCTGCCGGAATTCATCACTCAGTTGCAAAACGTGTGAGAGGACTTTTAAGCAAAGTGGGAATTGAACAAAATGTCCTTTTTACCGGTGGGGTATCGAATAATGTGGGAATGAGAAAAGCATTTGAGGATATACTTGGATTTTCGATTGAAAGTAGTAAGTTAAACACCGTATTTGCAGGAGCACTTGGAGCAGCAGTATATGCGGCAGATTATGCACATCGAGGGCTTCCAGCCATAGCAAAGAGGAGTGATGAAATAGATTTTGAATTGGACTTGGAATCGTATCGACAAGAAATTAGTCGTGCTTATGAGAATTTTATTCATCGTTCGGCAGGAAAAAAGGCATATGTGGCTTACACTTGCAATTATACACCGCTGGAGATTTTAGGGGCAGCAGATGTTGCTTTCCATAGAATGATTCACAGAGGAACTCCGGAAGAGATTATTGCAGGTGAGACATTGACTGCAAGCATGGTTTGTGATTTTACGAAAAGTGTCATGGGGGCATTTATAAAAGAAGCTCCTGAGACAAAAGCAATGGATAAGTTGTATACTTTTTATTCTTGTGCCTGCATGAAGAATGTGGTGGAAGCGATTGGAAATAAGTACGTACCGACCGGGATATATAATGTACCTCGCCGACGAAAAGAAGAGGATGCTCCGGCTTTTCTTGCAGCTGAGATCGAAGCGTTTAAAAAGGATTTAGAGAAGTTAACTAACGAAACGATTTCAGAGGAAGCTATCCGGGAGTCTATAAGAAAGTATAACAAAGCAAAACGGCAGATTCTTGAAATTGCGGAATATCGCAAGGGAGAGTATCCGATTGTCTCCAGTCATGATTTTCAGGAAATTATTTCCGGATACTATAGTCTTCCGATTGACACATTACTTGAAGAATTGCAAAAAATCAGAACTCAACTGAAGGCGGCAAAAAGAGAAAATGGAACAAAGAAAATCCGCCTTATGCTTTCCGGTGGAGTGATTGCAGATGGAGACCATAAAATTACCCACATTTTGGAAAAAGAACTGGGTGCTGCCATTGTTGTGGAGGACAACTGTACAGGGATCAAGCCAATTGATTTCCAGATAGCGGAAGATCAAACGGATGTATATACAAATCTTGCTAATGCCTACTTGGGAAAAGCACCATGCGCTCGAATGTTTGGAATTCAGGATATGGTAGAGTATTCGGTTAATCTGGCAAAAGAATATCAAGTGGATGGAGTGGTATTTTACTATCTCAAATTTTGTACCTGCTATAGCATGGTAGAAAAGGTCTATACGGAAGCATTTCGCGAGGCAGGAATTCCTTTCATTATTTTATCAGGCGATTATTCGGTTGGAGATGAAGGACAATTTAAGACAAGGCTCGAGGCGTTTACAGAGATGATTGCAGAGGGAAAGGATTCAAAGAATGTTTAATCTAGAAGACTTAAAAGGAGTAACAGAACAAAAAGGGTATTTAAGGTACAGTAGAGATGTGATACATCCACATTCAGTAGCAGCACAGAAATTGATTAATCTGGTAATTAATCATTTTGATGTGGCGTTTGAAAAGGCTCGGAATGGAAAACAGGTTATCTGGCATAATGCGCCGGGGCGTCCACTGATTTATGCGTGCGACACAATACCACTGGATTTGGCTGACCTTGGAAGATACGGAAATGATGCGTACATAGCAGAGGCAGAGCGATTTTTCCAGATTCCGGCAGAAACTTGTGCAATGGTCAAGGCTGTTGCTGGTGGATTATATCAGTATAAGGATGAAAAGATAACAAAAATTGTAGACAATGGACTTCGATGTGAGCCGGAAATAACGATTCTTTCCACTTTGGATGGCTACGGTTATGACTGTTTTATGATGGAAACTTATCAAAGACCACTTGATAATGATGAGAAGCGCATCAGGCTTGTAGAACAGGCATATCGCAACGAGTATGAAAGAATTGCTAAGTGGCTTACTGGAAGAGATATTGATAAGGAAAAATTAAGAGAAGAACTGGTGAGAACAAACCGGATTCGGTCAAAAGTTCGACAGTTACTGGAAATTGAAAAAAAGCATAACACTTATTATCGGACCATTCCTACATTTTTAGCGTATAACGGAGTTGACAGTTACTATGGACAACCGGAAGAATACGAGAACATTATTGATGAAATGATCGAAGAAATAAGTACTCTATCTGAGGGAGAATATCATGATGAGAGCCTGGTAAAGCTCATTTGGAGCGGAGCCAGAGGCGTTGATTTTTCTGTATATAATACGGTTGATATTGCAGGTGGTACAATTGCCGGGTGGAATCTTCCTGCAAATTTGTATTCAGACTATGATACAAGCATAGATCCGGTAGATGCGCTTGTACAATTTGAGGTAAAGAGCGGAAGAAGCAATAATATGGAGGAAGCATGTCAGTTTGATGCAGATCTTGCACAATCCGTTGGAGCAAAGGGAGAAATACTATTTCTTACCCTTGGCTGTACACTTCTTACAGTTCCGTCTGAAATGAAGCGTGTACATTTGAATCATATTGGAATCCCCACACTTTCTTTGGCAGGAACAGCGCAGATTGGTGAGATTACAGGACAGACGATGACTAGATTGAAAGCATTCATTGAGATGCTTTCAGAGTAGAGTAAGGAGAAAACAATGGTTTATCAATTAGAAGATGTACTGGATGATGACTATTCAGGAGAATTGCATGAGGCAGTAACGGTGGGTATTGATATTGGATCACGTGGTTCGAAAGCGGTACTGCTATGTGACGGAAAAATATATGTAAGAAATGTCCCTAGTGGAGTGTCAACAAAAGAGACTGCAAAATTTTTGCTTACAGAGCTTTTGCAGGAGGCAAAGCTTAAGGAAACAGATATTAAGGGAATTGTTGGAACCGGTTATGGAAGTGTTGCAATGGATTTTGGACAAATTCCGTTTTGGCCAATAACAGAGATTACTTGTCATGCGATGGGCGCACATTATTTACATAAGGCAACTGAAACCGTTATTGATATTGGTGGACAGGATTCGAAGGCTATTCGGGTGGAGCCGGATACGGGAAGGGTAAATGATTTTGTTATGAATGATAAGTGCGCAGCCGGAACAGGGCGTTTTTTGGAAAAGGTAGCCCAAATTCTTGAAATTCCGTTAGATGCGTTGGGTGATACCGTGCTGAAGTCACAAAATCCATCAGACATCAGTAGTCAATGCGTTGTATTTGCTGAATCTGAGGTGATTTCTTTGAGAGCAAACGGTACAGCAAAGGAGGATATCGTGTACGGCATTCATCTTGCAAGCGCAAGAAGAATTCAAGCACTTCTGAAGAAAACCGGATTTAAGAAGGATATCCTTTTTACCGGAGGTGTGAGCAACAATGTGGGTATGAGAAGGGCGTTAGAGGAGGTTATCGGGGAAAAACTAGCAGGTACAAAATTGGATCCGGTATATGCGGGAGCTTTGGGGGCTGCAATATATGCACACAGGAATAGCCAAGAAGGAAGGGAAAAGTCATGATAAAGAATAAAATTGTAAATCGTATAGTCATCATAATAAAAGCTGCAATCATACCAATTTTATTTATTCTTTTCTGGGAATGGGCTGCACATAACGGACATGTACAGATTTCTATCGTATCCGCACCAAGCAAAATTATTGCTTCGTGGAAGGAATTGTTTTTAAAAGGAAAATATCAGGCATTTTTGGGGATATCTACCCAGCGCTTTATAAAAGGATTTTTATTTGGAACTTTCTTTGGGCTTGCATTTGGTATTCTGATGGGATTATCCAAAAGAGCAAATACATATCTTGTAGCTGTAGTAGGGCTGCTTCGATCCATTCCGCTTGTAGCGTGGGTTCCGATTGCCATCCTATCCCTTGGAGTAGGGGAGAAAACAAAGATTATTCTTGTAGCAATTGGCTGTTTCTGGTCAGTTTTTTTAAATACCATGGATGGAATCAAAGGTGTAAATCAAAAGTATTTAGAGGTGGCAACTGTTTTGGAAAAGAAAAGAATTACTCAAATTGTTAAAGTAGTAATTCCGGCTGCTTTTCCCAATATAATTACCGGATTACGAGAGGGATTTAGTAATTCGTGGAGATCTATTGTAGCAGCTGAAATGATTGGTGCATCCAGTGGTATTGGATATATCATCACCTATGGACGAGAAATATCAAGACCGGATTTAATGTACGTTGGATTAATTACGATTGCATTAATCGGGCTTGTGCTGGAACTGATTTTGCTTCAAGTACAGAAGGCGGTATTATGCAGTTATTCCAGATAAACGAGGAGAATAGTAAGGATGAGTGAAATACAAGGAATTGAAATCAAAAACATAAAGAAAATATATCCGCAGCCATCGGGAGAACTGGAAGTATTATCAGATATCAATCTGTCGGTAAAGCCGGGAGAATTTGTAAGTATTGTTGGAGCAAGTGGATGCGGGAAGAGCACACTTATTCGGATGATTGCCGGATTAGAGCATCCAACAAGCGGGCAGATTGTGGTGGGGGATAAGGTCGTAACGAAACCATCTATTGAGGTTGGATTAATTTTTCAAGAATCACGACTATATCCATGGTTGACAGTAGAAGAAAATATTGCATTTGGAATTCATAAAAAGGTTTCCAAAGAAGAAAAACGGGAACTTGTTCAGGAATACATAGATCTGGTTGAACTAACCGGATTTGAAAAGTCAAAACCAAATCAACTGTCAGGTGGTATGCAGCAGAGAGTGAGTATTGCGAGAACACTAATTAATAAACCAAGAGTATTGTTATTGGATGAGCCTTTTGGAGCATTAGATGCGCTTACTCGAATCAATATGCAGAATGAGATCCTGAAAATATGGGAAAAGGAGAAGACCACCATGATTTTGATTACTCACGATATAGATGAATCCATTTTCCTGAGTGATAAGATTGTGATTATGTCGAATCGACCGGGGATTATTAGTCGAGAGATAAATGTTGACCTTGCCAAACCAAGAGACCGCAGCAGTATTGATTTCATGAAAATTCGACGTGAAATATATACCGAATTTTTTGAAAACAGTTCAATTGATCTGGAATATTATATTTGATTGAGATGCTTTCTAAAGACATCCTATACACAAACAGGCTATAAAAATGCACAAAGTAGCAAATAAATTATGAAAAGAGGAAAAATTATGAAAAGAAGAATTATGAAAAAAACTATGGCGTTACTTTTGGTTGGAACTATAGTAGGTGGATTGGCAGGCTGTGGTGAGGCGTCAAATCCAGCTAACGCATCAAAGAAAGAAACAGCGGAGCAGAGTACTGGTGCATCGGAAAATAAATCTTATGAAGGACTTACAATTCGAGTTGCTACTGGTGCAACCTCGACATATCGTTTAGAGACAACTGTTGCATTAGGATATCTGGAAGATGAGTTTTCGTCAGATGGAATCAGTATTGAATATATTGAAACCTCCAGCGGACCGGCCTTTGTCGATGCTGTCGCAGCAGAACAGGTAGATCTCGGCATTTTTGGTGATCAACCGCTTATTGCAGGATACGCATCAGGAAAGCCTGTTGAAATAATAGCAAGCTTTAGTCATGATGATGCAAATATTAATCTGGTGGCAAGACCGGATTCTGGTATTAAAACACCTGCGGATTTAAAAGGAAAGACGGTTTCTTATCAGGCAGGAACAACAGAAGAAAAGACACTTCGTTTGATTCTTGAGAAGGAAGGATTGACGGAAGATGATGTTGAAATGGTAAATCTGTCAGATGCGGATGCAAAGGTAGCCTTAGAAAGCGGTGATGTTGATGCACATGTATTCTTTGGACAAGTAGGAGTCGGTCTGATTAATGATGGATACACATTAGTTGCCAACATAGGCGAATATGCACATGATGTCCAGATTGTTGCTGCCAGTAAAGCATTCGTTGAAGAATATCCGGAATTAGCAGCAAGATTTCTCCAAGTACTTGACAGAACGAATCAGTGGATTGCAGACAATCGTGAGGAGGCAGTTGCTCAGGTTGCAGAACTAAGAGAATATGATCTGGAGTTGGCAGATCAGTATTATGATTTGGAAGAACGGAGTATTGGTTTTACGGAAGAGGACGCAGAGGCGCTAAATATAACTGCGAAATTTTTATATGATTCAGGACTGACGGAAGAGCTTTATACTTCGGAAGATTTTGTGGATACCACATATCTTGAGTTGGCAGGATTAAAATAATACAATTTCTCCTATCATGTACGAAGTTTTCCTTTACGAAAACAACGCATCTATTATATAATAAGCTATATCGCTACAGCGATATAGCTTATTTGCGTTAGTAATATTACATCTTATATTTTTATGAACAAAAAAGGAAAAAGTATGAAAAAGATCATTTATCATGGCTCTGAACAAATTGTATTAAAACCGCAATATGGATTGGGAAGTACAACCAACGATTATGGAAGAGGGTTTTACTGTACGGAGAGCCCGGAACTTGCAAAAGAGTGGGCATGTAAGCGGGAACGGAATGGCTTTGTAAATTGCTATTCTTTCGAAATGGATGGACTTTCGATTTGTAATCTGAACGAAGAACCATATCATATCTTAAACTGGCTTGCGGTTTTGACAAGATATCGGAGCTATTGGCAGAGAAACAGTATTGCCGAGGAAGCAAAGGACTTTTTGCAGACGAATTTTTATGTGGATGTTTCACAGTATGATGTGATTGTCGGTTATCGCGCAGATGATTCCTATTTTTCATTCGCACAGGATTTTATTATGGGTACCATATCTTTAGAAAAACTCAGTAAGGCAATGAAACTTGGAAAACTGGGTGAACAGATTGTGTTAAAGAGCGAAAAAGCCTTTTCACATTTATCATATCAAGGCAATGAAGAAGCTTTTGCAGAAATCTATTATGTGAAGAAAGCAAATCGGGATTTGAAGGCCAGACAGGAGTACATGAAGGAGAAGAAAAACAGCAGCAGGGTAGATGAAATCTATATGATTGACATTATGAGAGGAAGGGTGAAGTCTGATGATCTACGCATACAATGAGTTGTATCTTCCGTTAGCACAGAGAGTTATGGGGGATATGCTGGATTTTGCAGTAAACACACTAAATGTGGCACTGAAAGAGTTTTATAAGATGTTTCTTGTCAGTGGGATGGCGCATCAGTTTGAAATCGGAAATCCATCTTATGTTGCAGGAAAAAACGGTTGTGAGGTAGCACGCCTGGTAATGGAGGAATGTGGTTGGAATTATCCGCAAACGGAAGATGTGATGTATTTGGACAAATCCAAAGAGTACTGGATTGGATGGGCTCTTGCATATTATCAATGGAAATCAAATCGACCCTTTTTAGAGATTGAGCATTGCGTGCCAATTGAGAGTATGTACGGAATGTATCCAACCCTTCATGAAGCAGATATTTCCCTATACGTGGAAATAATGGATGAAAAATGCAGGGAATCTATGGAACGGTCAAGGCTTAGAAGGCTTCGTGCATATGCAAATCTCTCTCAAAGACAATTATCAGAGGCTTCTGGAGTCGCGCTTCGGCAGATTCAGCTTTTTGAGCAGGGACAGCGGGATATTGCAAAAACACAGGGGGAAACCTTAATGAAGCTTGCACGGGCCTTAAACTGCAAAATAGAAGATTTGTTGATATAAACAAAATTTATAACGAACTATCAATATTCCATATACCAATCCTTATTGACATAAAAACCATTAAATGGTAATATCCTACTAAGCTGATAGGAAAAATATGAAATGAATAAGGAGAGTTAAGAAAATGAGTGAAACAAACACAAAGGCAGTTTCTGTAGCTGCTGAGGATGACATCGTAAAAGCAGAGAAAACACATCTTTCCGATTTGTGGAAGAAAGAGGACTGGCTGGCAGTCTGGATTGGATTTATTATCATTGCAATTTCAGCAGTTGCTGTAATCACAGGAGCATTCGATTTTTCAGCCGCAAAATTTTCTACCTGGGGAAACGGAGTTAGCCCATTGGAACAGTTTACCGGAAGCTTCTGGTTGCATTTACTTCTTACCGCAGTTGTCTTGGGCGTTTTATTTACCGTTGGTAACAGGCTTCGCGGTATTAGCGTAAAAGAGTACATACCGGCATTTATCGGATTGTTTGTTCTTGCAATTATTGTAAGGTTCATCAGTGCGGAATATACCTTAAACCGCTATTTGGAGTGGGCATTCTGGGCTCTGATTGTTGGACTTGTTGTAGCAAATACCATCGGAGTTCCAAAATGGTTAAAGCCGGCAGTTCAGACGGAGTACTACATCAAAGCCGGACTGGTTATCATGGGATTTTCCGTTCTGTTCTCGAATATCATTAATTTTGGTTTATACGGACTTGGAATCGCATGGATTGTTACACCGATCGTTATTATCTTTATGTGGTTCTTTGGAACAAGAGTATTAAAAATTGACAACAAACCTTTTGTTATAACCGTAGCAACTGCAACCTCTGTCTGCGGTACATCAGCTGCAATTGCAGTAGGAGCTGCAAGCAAGGCTAAGAAAAATGATCTTTCCCTTGCAGTATCCATTTCCATCATCTTTACCGTAATCATGATGGTATTCGAGCCAATCATCATTCGGGCAGTCGGATTAAATGAACTGATGGGTGGTGCACTGATTGGTGGTACGGTTGATTCCACCGGAGCCGTAACCGTTGCGGGAACCGCACTTGGTGAGACTGCACAGACCGCAGCCGTTCTAGTAAAGTCAATTCAGAATATTTTGATTGGATTTATTGCTTTTGCAGTAGCAATTTTCTTTACCGCACATGTAGAGAAGAACCCGGCTAAGGCAAAGAGCAGCGTAACAGCAGCAGAAATCTGGTACAGACTTCCGAAATTTATTCTCGGTTTCTTTGCAGCATCTTTACTGGCATCCTTTGTATTCCAGCCGGCAATCGGAAAAGATACCGTATCTGCAATCAATAAAGTGTTAGATCAGTATAAGAACTGGGCATTTGTTCTGGCATTTACCAGCATTGGATTGGATACAAACTTCCGTGAACTGAAGGAACAGTTCCAGGGCGGAAAACCATTGGTTCTGTATGTAGTAGGACAGTTGTTCAATATTGTATTGACCTTCCTTGCAGTATATATTCTGTTATCTGGAAAGATTTTCCCACTTCCGGTACTGCAGTAAAAAGGATGAGTTGGAGGCATTTGGCATGAGTGTAAAAAAGATTGGAAAGTACATAGGAAAAGCCATTGGAATAGCGGCAATTTTTGCAGTAATTGCTCTGGTGTTTTACATTATGTTCAATCATTTGGGATTGATTGAGGAACTGGATTTTGGGGCAGGCGCTTATTATTATGCGGATATTCCACAGTTTGCAAAGTATGTCAATGCAGAACACTATCATTCACAGACTCCGATGTGGGTACTCATTGCACTATTTCTTATTTGGGGATATGCAATGTACCGCTTGTGGAGCTGGTTAGATCAAAAATTAAAATGAAGTACATTTTGTTTCCTTTTCGATCCCCGCAGCTGTTTGATTCTCTGCGGGGATTATATTTTATATATGTGCTTGTGAAGAAAAATGAAATAAGATATAGTTAAGAATATAGCTTCGGGAATAGGAAGGAGCCGTTTTGAAACTGAAAACAAAAGAAATTATTTTATGTGGTATGTTTGCTGCTTTAATCGCAGTAGGTGCCTTTATTAAGATTGATATACCGCTTCCACTTTACACCATGCATTTTACGTTACAGTGGTTTTTTGTTTTGATGGCAGGTTTTTTGTTGGAAGAAAAATTGGGAAGCATAAGCGTGTTGGTATATCTGCTGATCGGTTTGCTTGGAGTGCCGGTCTTTGCCGCGGGTGGTGGCTTTACCTATATTTTCCGCCCGGGCTTTGGCTTTTTACTTGGCTTTATTCCGGCGGCGTTTTCCATTGGGTATATCAGCAAAAAAATCAAAGCGAATACGGTGCTGAAAATGCTCCTGCCGGCAATCGTGGGTGAAGTCGTGTATTATGCGGTGGGCGCAGTTTATTTTTATATGATTAAGAACTTTTACGTGGGGGCACCTGTTTCCTGGTGGGTGGTAATTGTGGAGTATTGCCTGATTACGGTGCTGCCTGATTTCCTGCTATGTGTATTTGCGGCAATTTTTTGTCACAAATTAAAACCGCATTTTCAAAAAATGATGAATGAATAACTTCCTTTTTACTTTTGTGTGTCTATGAATGAATTTTGCTATTTGAAGCAGAACGTTTAAAAAGCGTCGGCACTTAATGAGCAATTTATTGCGAATTTAGTACCGCTACGCTTTTTACAAACGCGAGTGGGTTCTGATTCAAATATGCAAATTCATTCAGACACACAATTGTAAAATGGGAGATAAACAAAAAGAGGAACGAAAGATGGCATATTTTCCAATGTATGTGGATATCAGCAATAAGCCATGCCTTGTGGTGGGCGGCGGCATGATTGCATTTCGGAAGGTGACAGTACTGATGGATTTCGACGCGCAGCTTTTGGTCGTGGCGGAAGAATTCTGCCAGGAACTGGTGCAGTACGAAAAGGAACATCCGGATCGAATCAGGCTGCAGAAAAAAAGCTATGATTCCGGAGACTGTGACGGAAAGACCCTTGTGGTAGCTGCTACGAATCAGCCTGGAAAAAACCATGAGATTGCGGTTTATTGCAAAGCACAGGGGATTCCGGTAAATGCAGTGGATCAAAAAGAGGATTGTACCTTCATTTTCCCTTCCTATATCAGACAGCAGGATCTGGTGGCATCGTTTTCCAGTTCCGGGAAAAGTCCTCTTCTTACGCAGGTCCTAAAGGAAAAGGAAGAAGAGATTCTGACCCCGATGCTTGGGGAGTTAAATGAGCGTCTGGGAAAAATCCGGGAGGATGTAAAGCAATATTGCAAAACGGAAGACGAGCGGAAAAACGTTTACCGAAGAATCTATCAGTACGCGATGGAGCAGGGAGAAGTGCCGGACGAAACAAAAATACAGGAGCTATTGAAACATCTATGAATTATAAGGTTGGAACACGCGGTTCACTTCTGGCCCTCGCCCAGACGAACCAGGTAATTGAAAAATTGGCAAATACATATCCGGAGGATTCTTTTGAAGCTGTTGTGATTACAACGACGGGGGATAAAAGGCAGGAGGTTAGCTTGGAGGCTATCGGAACAAAAGGTGTATTTGTGGATGCAATTGAGGAAGCACTTCTTAATGGAAGCATTGATCTGGCGGTGCATAGTATGAAGGATATGCCCCAGGAGACGGCAGAAGGTCTTGTGTTTGCAGATGCGTGGGAAAGGGAAGACCCTAGGGATGTACTGATTTTGCGGGAAGCAGAATCGTTGGAGCAGCTTCCGCCCCATGCTGTGATCGCCACCGGAAGCAAACGAAGAGCCTATTCCCTTCTTAGACTTCGACCGGATTTAGAGATTGTTCCGATTCGTGGAAACATTGATACCAGAATTCGAAAAATGCATGAACAGAAGCTGGATGGAATCGTACTGGCAGCGGCAGGGTTGAAGAGAATCGGAAGGGAAGCTGAGATTACACAGTATTTATCGGTGGAGGAGATGATTCCGGCACCGACACAGGGCGTCCTTGCAATTGAGCTTCGTGGGGACGACACAACACTTCTTGAGAAGATCAATGCGCTTTCGGACGAAAAAACGGAGCGTGCAGTCAAAGCAGAGAGGGTTTTTTTAAAGGGAATCGGAGGAGACTGCCATCTCCCTATCGGCGCATATGCAGCAGAAGATGAAACAGGACAATTACAGCTTTTGGCGGTATTTGGGAATGAAGATGGAAGCAGACTGGAGAGCGTGAGAGTGACCGGAGAAGATCCCCAGAGAATTGCAGAAGATGCCGTAAGAAAAATATTTGAAAGCTTGAAATAAGGCTGTCGCAATCCTAATGGCTTTAGGTGGCGGACAGTTACTGGGTGAAAGGAATTACGCAAGAAGGCGTATGGAGGCTAACGTGAATTTTGACAAGAGAAAAAGTGGAAAAGTGATTCTGGTTGGAGCAGGACCCGGCGATCCGGGGCTTCTTACCGTTAAGGGAAAGGAAGCGATAGCTTTCGCAGATTGTATTATATATGACAGGCTTGCATCACCCAAGCTGCTTTCGCTGGCAAAGGAAGGATGCGAGCTTATTTATGTTGGGAAAGCCGATCATCACCATGTGGTTCCTCAGGATAAGATTAATGAGCTTTTGGTGGAAAAGGCAAAAGAATATGACCTGGTTGTACGGCTGAAGGGCGGAGATGTATATGTTTTTGGAAGAGGAGGAGAGGAAGGTATTTACCTGAAAGAGCATGGCATTGAATTTGAGGTAATTCCGGGGGTGACCTCTGCAATTGCCGGTCTTGCCGCCGCAGGTATACCGATTACCCATAGAGGAGTCGCAACAGGATTTCATGTGATTACCGCCCACGGAAAAGAGGATCGGCTTACGGATATCGATTTTTCAAAGCTTACGGATGAAAAAGAAACCTGTGTATTTTTGATGGGGCTAAAGCATGTAAGAGAAGTTGCACAGAATCTGATTTTAGCCGGAAGAAGTGAAGATACCCCGGCAGCAGTCATTTCCCATGCCACCACAAAAGAACAGAAAACCTGCATCGGGACGTTAAAGGACATAGGCGCGAGAGTAGAACAGGAAAAAATCACCTCACCGGCAATCATTGTAGTCGGAAATGTGGTTTCCCTTAGCAGTAAGCTTTTTGTAGTGCCAAAGGAAGAGGAAGAAGCGACGCCACTTTCAGGGAAAACGTATGTGGTTCCCTTTATTAAAAATATAAGCGGAAGTAAAAAATCCTTAGCCCAAAGCCTGAGGGAAAAGGGTGCGGAGGTCTTAGAAATTCCGGTAGGAGAAATTAGATGGCTTCCGTTTGAAATGGCAACACAGGAAATTCCGGAATGGTTGATTTTTACCAGCAAAAATGCGGTAGAAGGATTCTTTATGGGGCTTGCCCAGAACAAGATTGACATGCGGGCCTTCGGGAATACGAAGATCGCAGCAATCGGAGTGCACACCGCTGAAAAATTGGAAGATTATGGAGTTTTTGCGGATTTTCTGCCATCCCAGTCCAATGGTAAGACACTTGGGGAAGAAATGGCAGGTGTTTTGAAAAAGGATACATCCATATGGTATATAAAAGGGAAAGAAGGCGGAACAGAAATCGCAGAGGCCTTTTGCGACAATGAAAATTACAGAGAGAGGATTGTCTACGAAAATCGGGCAATTACCTATGATAAAGAGGCAGAACAGGCAATCTGTGCACAGATGAAGGGAGCAGATGGAATCTTTTTTTCAAGCGCATCCTGTGTGAGACGAATCTGTGCTATAGGAAGGGAACTGCCGGAGAAAATGTATTCCATTGGGCCAGCCTGCACAAAGCAGTTGATGGAGTATGGTTTTTCAAACATCGAACAGGCCCATAAGCCTTCCTATGAGGAATTGATAAAACTGGTGCAGGGATAAATAGAATGCAAGGTTCTCGTTTGCATGTCATAGAAAATTATAATCTGGTCTTATAAAAAATAACAAAACTGAATATTTTCATAATATCAAAATAACGATACTATAGTTTCATCATGATGAACGTATTAATACGGCTGAATAAATACTCCTATTTTGGACTTATCTTTTCCGAAAATAAATTTGTGTGTTCCGTTTAAATTCTGGAAAATTAGGAATTTACATATAAATGACAAAACACAAATCGACTTATATGTAGCAATAGGTATCTGACAGACACATTTTTGCTGGTAATTACATATAAGGAGAGAAAACAAAGTTGATTTATATGTAGACTTTTCCTTTTAGGAAATGTATATTAGCTTGAAATTACATATAACTTGAGAGAAATCAATAGATTTATCTGTAAGATTCATTTTTCAGGGACTCTATTCAAGCAATGAACTACATATAAATGACAAAACACAATTAGATTTATATGCAAAGTGTAAAATCACAAATTCATTGTTAGGAGTTGGAATCCAAAAAGGGAAAAGTTGTGTAAGAAAATGTGTAAGAAAGAAGGTTCATTCATATGAAAAATGAAGGTAAAAAAGTTTCGGTAGATATTCGAAAGCTTACTATGGCAGGCTGCTTAGGCGCACTTGTTTTTGTGGTAACCCGATTTATCCAGATACCGATTCCTTTGGGATATTTTAATGTGGGCAATTTTGTGATCTTGATCGGCTGTCTGTTTATGCCGATGGGATATGGTGTAGCGGCAGGCGCAATAGGCTCCGCCCTAGCAGATCTGACATCTTATCCGGCATATACACTGCCGACTCTGATTATTAAGTCCTTGATGCCGCTGGTCTTTTATCTGATCTGTGCGGGAAAGATGAAAAATAAGACCGTTCAGACACTTTTAGCTGTGTATGTAAGTACGCTTATTCCGCTCTTTGGATATACCCTTACAGGTGGAATTCTTTACGGAAATATGCTTACCGGATTGGCACAGTTTCCGGGACTGCTATTAGAGTACATTGCAAATGCAATATTGTTTACCGTAGCTTATCCGGTGGCAAAAAAAATAAAATCTCCGCTAGAGTAATCTGGCGGAGATTTTTTAATCCTATTTTGTCTTCAGCAATTCCTTGGTAAATTCTATGTAGTCTAAACAGGTATTGCATTTTGGTGCATAGTCAATTAAAAGCTTTTTCTGTT
The DNA here is from genome assembly GCA_051880175.1 of Agathobacter sp. Classification (GTDB taxonomy): domain Bacteria; phylum Bacillota; class Clostridia; order Lachnospirales; family Lachnospiraceae; genus Roseburia. Next base: position 21,933 of record JBJENM010000107.1, read on the forward strand.
CCTGAGCTTCCTTTGTTTTTACACATTCACGAATGGTGGTCTTAAACAGTTTGGTTCCCATTTCCTTTGCGTGTCCGTCAATGAGCTCCCGTGTAGATTGATCTAATTTGGAACGTCCGGAATACTTTACAAGTAAAAGTCCGGCAATGGAAAGCCCCGGATTTTGTCTGCGGCGTACTGCCATGATGGTGTCATATAACTGCCGGATACCCTGAATTGCATAAGAATCTGCAGTGACCGGTATGATAACCTTGTCGGCTGCGATGAGGCAGTTATACAGGATGACATTTAGGGATGGAGCAGTATCAATCACAATGTATTTATAGCCTTCTAATTCGTCCAATGCATCCTTTAAACGATAAAAGCCGTCTACATCTCCGTCAAGAAGCTTTTCTGCCTTTGCAAGCAGAGGATCAGATGCAACGATATCTCCATTCTCGGTATGCTGGATGGCTTCATCGATAGGAAGTCTTTCTGCATCGATAATTACATCATAAAGAGTGGCTACATCTTCAATTTTTGCTTCATAGGTGTTGGTGCTGTTTCCCTGAGGGTCAGCATCGATCAGAAGTGTTTTTCCTTTCTTAGACAGGATGCCTGCAAGGTTGGTTGCTGTGGTCGTTTTTCCGATACCACCCTTTTGATTTGCAACAACAAATACGGTTGGTGTCATAATCATTCCTCCGTTCGATTGATTAAAATGGAATTTTTCCATTGATAGTATTGTTAATTACATAGAAAATGGACTGTTCTTCCGGCTTAATATAGACATCAACCAGTTCAATTTCTTCATCCGCAATTCCTTTTTCTTTTGCATCTCTTTGAATCAGGGTAAGGATGTTACTTTCCATGCGCTCACGTCCCTGATACTGTATGGTAATGTTTTTCTTTGCGCTGGCAAAGCCACCGACGAGTTGTTCGGCTCTTTCTACACTGCATTTTCTTGCCATATAAGTGCCTCCATTTCTTTTGCATATTCTCTTTTTATTAATGATAAGGTTTTTTTCATTTTTTGCAAGTGCTAATCCGGTCAAATGAGGGATTTGGATAGATGAGCAGGTTTTTCCCTTCGCAATACACAATTGTTTTTGCAAAGATGGTATGATACATTATTTTTATCCTATTTCATGTTTGGACTCCTAGGAATGAATTTTGCAATTCGAATCAGAACGTTTAAAAAACGTCGGCACTTAATGAGCAATATATTGCGAATTTAGTGTCCGCTACGTTTTTTACAAGCGAGAGCGGGTTCTGATTCAAATATGCAAATTCATTCTTAGAAGCGCATATATGAAATGCGTGCTTGAAAAATGTGTTGCAGTTAGAATGGGGGAAGAAAAATGTCAGCGCAAAACTATGATATGACCGGCTATTTGAAGAAAATCGATGAAGTAATTGCAGGAGGACCATTTTCTGCGGATTGGGATTCTCTTGTGAAGTATGAAGTCCCTGAGTGGTACAAGGACGCAAAATTTGGAATTTTTATTCATTGGGGAATTTATTCGGTTCCGGCTTTTGGCAGTGAGTGGTATTCCAGAAACATGTATATTCAGGGAGACCCTTGCTATGAGCATCACAGAAAGACCTATGGACCGCAGGATCAGTTTGGATATAAGGATTTTATTCCGATGTTTACGGCAGAAAAATTTGATGCAGATACATGGACCGAGCTTTTTACAAAGGCAGGGGCAAAATACGTTGTGCCGGTAGCAGAGCATCATGATGGATTCCAGATGTATCAAAGCGAGATTTCCCATTGGAATGCAGCGGAAATGGGACCGAAGAGAGATATTTTGGGAGAACTTGGGGAAAGCTGTAAGAAAAAGGAGCTTCGGATCTGCGCATCCTCCCACCGCATTGAGCACTGGTTTTTTATGGGACACGGAAAAGAATTTGCAAGTGATGTGAAGGAGCCTATGGAAAGAGGCGATTTCTACTGGCCGGCGATGCCTGAGCCAAAGGATCATTTTAATTCCAGAGCAGAAGTACCTCCTACCAAAGAATTTTTGGACGACTGGCTGGTGCGTACCTGTGAATTGATTGATAAATACAGACCAAGCACCCTGTATTTTGATTGGTGGATTTTGCAGGAGACGGCAAAGGAGCATTTGAAAAAGCTTACGGCATATTACTATAACCGTGCTGCGGAGTGGAACATGGGTGTGATTATCAATTATAAGCATGATGCCTATGCCTTTGGTAGTGCTGTTCCAGATGTGGAGCGTGGGGTATTTGCGGATGTAAAGCCCTATTACTGGCAGACAGATACTTCTGTGGCCAGAAACAGCTGGGGCTATACAGAAGGGAATGATTATAAGACCTCGAAGGAACTGATTCAATATCTGGCAGATGTTGTAAGCAAGAACGGTAATCTGCTCTTAAATATCGGACCGAAGGCAGATGGAACAATCCCGGAGGAGGATGCAAAGCTTCTGCTTGAGATTGGCGAATGGCTTTCGGTAAACGGGGAAGCAATCTACGGCACCCATCCCTGGAAAACCTACGGAGATGGTCCCACAAGAGCAGCAGAGGGGCAGTTTACCGATGGAAAAGCCATAGAATATACGAGTAAAGATTTCCGGTATACGGCAAAGGGAACAAATATTTACATTATCGCGATGGAGCCTGCAGACAACGGAAGCTATTGCATAAAGGATTTTGCGCGTTTTACAAAGGATCACCATCCGGTTTTTCAGGGTATCATTGATGGAATTGATGTATTGGGAGGCCCACAGAATATCCCCTTTGAGCAAAAAGAAGACGGCATGTACATCCAATATGAAAAAAAGGATGAAGACATGCCGGTGGTATTTAGAGTTCGTACGATTTAACTATAAAAGCGTAGAACCATACAAAGCGCAAATTATCTTTTGGTATAAATTCAAAATAGTGCTGTGCTAAGCCTTCTGTGAAGTAAAATGAAACTGGGCTACGATTTTTGTTAGAAATGTTAGCGCTGCAAATTGAATAACAGCATCAATCGGGAGCATGATTGCATTTTTTAAAAGGCGCAGCGGCAGGATTGCAAGGAATCCTTTTCCGTAGAGAATCGAAATCCAAAGGGTATTGAACCCACAGTTTACGATCAATTTTACAAGGAAATCCGCAAACAGGATTCTCCAAAAGCTGATTGGTCTTTTGTATAGAATACTTCCGTAAAGAATACCTGCAAGCATTGCATCAAAGGTAAAACCGAAGAAGAAAGGTCCGGTAGGCTTTAAGAAATACTTGATGATGTCCATTGCACCGCCAAAGAAGGCACCGACAACAGGACCAAGCATGGCCTCAATCAGACGGTTTGGCAATCCGGAGAAGCCAATCCTGATGTATGGACCGATGTCAATGCTTGCAGCCCAGTTTAGAACGATTGCAAGTGCGCCCATGATACCAAGAAAAGCTAAGGTTCTGGTGGACGCGAATTCTTTAATAGAGTTTAGGTAGAGTTCTTTCAGTTTTTTCATTAAAAAATCCTCCTTCCAGCAGCTTCCTAAAACTACATAGAGGAGGAAATAAAATTCCAGTATGTAGCAGCGGGATGCGGACTTCGTATCGCAAGCAATTTGCTTTTCGTCCGGATGACAACTCCCTGTTCACCCGGCACTTTACGCACAAAATCCTACTCTGCCAGTAATCTTATTTGATTGGTTACTATATGACCGAAAATCTTTGCATATCTTTTCGGTTCAGCTTCATTATACATATTATGGAAATGAATGCAAGTAATTATTTACTTTGTCCCTTTTCGGTATTGTGTTCCTAGGAATGAATTTTGCTATTTGAAGCAGAACGTTTAAACGCTTTTTATAAAAGAAAGTGGGGGCTGCTTCATGCTTGATTGATAAATTGTATCATTTCGCCGGTTGATTTTCTTTCAGTACCTAAAATCTATGAAAAAAGCGACATTTTAAGCGCTTTTTATGGTCGATTGTATGTTTTCACTGGATCAATTTTAGCCTGTACCTAAGAAATTGCAAATATTAGGTATACCGCGAAGTCCACTCCTCAAAATAATACAATTCGCATGAAAAATCCGCAATTTGAAGCTGTTTTTCAAGGATTTTAGGTATACGACAGTTCTAGCACCTCAAATCTTGCCAAATTCCACAATTCTGATTCAAATATGCAAATTCATTCAGACACACAATTGTAAAAAAGGGAATTTTTCTTTGCCCCTTTTCGGTATTGTGTTCCTAGGAACACGATTTCGAAATAGGAGTTTACTTTTGAAAAGGAAATGGTAGAATATAGCTATTGTACGTTATAAGGGATAAACGGTATAAGGCTATGAAGATAAGACAGAAAAAAACAGAAAATCAAAATCCTCTTTGGACGAGAGATTTTACAATTATTACATTGGGAAGTATTGTTTCCATGTTTGGAAATGCGCTTGCAGGTTTTGCAGTCAGCCTGTTGGTGTTGGATTATACAAAGTCTTCCTTTTTGTATGCGATTTACATTATTGTATATACGCTGCCACAGATTATCATGCCGATTTTTTCCGGGGCAGTGCTAGACCGGTTCTCCAGGAAAAAGACCATTTACACATTGGACTTTATTTCAGCGGGATTGTATGCGGTGGCGGGAATTATGCTGTCCACGGGGTGGTTCAGTTTTCCGGTGCTGGCGGCTTATTGCTTTTTAATCGGTTCTATCAATAGTATTTATATGGTGGCTTACGACAGCTTTTACCCGCTTCTTATCACGGAGGGAAACTATTCGAAGGCTTACTCGATTTCAAGCGTTTTAGAGACGATGTCAGCCCTCATGATTCCGGTTTCCACATTCGTTTACAATGAAGTCGGAATCGCCCCGCTTCTTATGGTGGATGCGGTAAGCTTCCTGATTGCTGCGATTCTTGAGACACAGATCCAGGCAGAGGAAACATACATTGAAAAGCAACGGGAAGATTTAAAGAAGCAGGAGGAACGGAAAAAAGTAAGCCAGCTCTTTTTTGATATTAAAGAAGGCTTCCGTTATCTGTGGAGCGAGAAGGGGCTTCTTGCAGTTGCCATTTATTTCGCCTTCAGTTCCATGGCAGGAGGATGCTCTTCGGTTATCACGCTGCCTTATTTCAAAGGAAATTTTGAAAACGGCGAATATATCTATATGGTCGTATGGGGGATGGCCCTTGTGGGACGAGCTGTCGGAGGCGGGATTCATTATCGCATGAAGCTTCCCGCAAAAGCAAAATACGGGATCGCATTCATGGTATATATTACGATTTCGGCCATTGAAGGAAGTTATCTGTATCTTCCGGTAAAAGCAATGATTCCACTTACCTTTTTATCCGGAATCCTCGGTGTTACAAGCTATACGATTCGTATTTCAGCCACCCAGTCCTACGTGCCGGATGAGAAAAAAGGAAGATTTAACGGAGCTTTTAATATGTTAAATACGGTAGGCTCCCTGCTGGGAGAAGCGGTTGCAGGTGTGCTTACCATTGTGATGTCGGAACGGTATGTGCTCAGTATGTTTATGTCCCTGTGCGTCCTTGCGGCAATTGTGTTCATAGGTGGAAACCGGAAACAAATTAAGAAGATTTACAATACATAATAATTGAAAACTCCAATTTCCGAATTGTGTTCCTAAGAATGAATTTTGCTATTTGAATCAGAACGTTTAAAAAGCGTCGGCACTTAATGAGCAATTTATTGCGAATTTAGTACCGCTACGCTTTTTACAAACGAGAGTGTGTTCGGATTCAAATATGCAAATTCATGCAGGAACACAATTCGGAAATGAGGTATTGAAAAAAGGAATGGAGCAGCAGAATGAAAAAAGCAGTATTATTTGATCTGGATGGAACCTTAGTGGACTCTTCGGAAGGAATCACAAAATCCGTTCAATATGCATTAAAGCATTTTGGAATCGAGGAGAATGATCTTAGCAAATTGCAGGTGTTTATCGGGCCGCCTCTTGGGGAAAGCTTTATGAGATACTATGGTTTTTCGAAAGAGCAGGCAGACGAAGGGATACTTGTATACAGGGAACGGTATAAGCCGATTGGAATTTTTGAATGTAAGCTCTATCCGGGAGTCAGAGAATGCATCATGCAATTGAAGGAACAGGGATATTTGATTGGAGTAGCTTCTTCAAAGCCGGAAAAGTTCTGTAAAATGATATTGGAGCACTTCGATGTGCTATCTCTGTTTGACGATGTGGTCGGTGCCACAGAGGACGGCAGCATCGGGACGAAGGAAGAGGTATTAAATGAGGTCATGCGCCGCTGGGCAGACATTCCAAAGGAAAATATGTGCCTCATCGGAGATACCATTTTCGATGTGGAAGGAGCGAATCTTGTAGGAATTCCGGCTATCGGTGTAAGCTTTGGATTCGGGGATACCGATGAGATGGTGCGTGCAGGCGCCAAGGGAATTTGTGATTGTATGGCTGACCTTCCAGAGATGATAGGAAAATTTATCTGATTGATTCCTGACCCAAGAAGTATATGGTGTTTTTGAAAATCCGAAATAGGAGTTTTGAAAAAAAGAAAGGCAAAAGAAAGGAGCAAAGATGCATGAATAAAGGTGCAAAAATTGCGGTAGGAATCTGGGATGTCTTTTATCCCCTGGCATTGTATTACGCTGTTACAATCATACTGATGTTTTCCGCCCAGTTGATTTTCGGAACGGAAAATGAAAAGTATATGATCTGTGAAATCCTGGCAAGCGCCATTACCATTCCCATCATGTATCAGAGCTTTTATAAGCCGGATAAAACGTTTCGCCCGTTCTTTTCCTCTTTAAAGGTCTCTTCTTTGGAAGAAAAAAGCGAGGGAGTATCCGGAAACAAAAAGGAAAAAGTATGTAATGTGCTTTGCATTGTTGGAATCGCAGCACTTATTGGGATTGGGTTGAACAACTTGATTTTGATGTCACCCCTTGCAACCATGTCCAGCGGATATGAGGAAGCCGCAAGCCATTTTTATGGAGGGACGTTTGCGCTGGAGCTGATTGGCTCCGCATTTCTTACACCGATTCTGGAGGAACTGGTATACCGGGGCATTATCTACTCCAGACTAAAATATCTGGTTGGAATGATTCCTGCCATGGTTGGAGCATCCCTTATTTTTGCAATTATGCATTTTAATATTGTTCAATTTCTTTATGCCCTTTTGCTTGGTTTTGTGCTGATTCTGTTTATGGAGAAAACTGGACATGTGTATGGAGCAATCCTTGGACATATTACTGCAAATACAATTGCAGTTATAAGAACTGAAACAGGTTTTCTTGCGTCTACCGTGGATAAAAGTGTCGCTGCATGGAGCATCTCAGCAGCGTGCCTCATATTGGGAGTACTCGGACTGCTTTTCTATATAAGAAAGAAATTCTAGATAAATGAATAGAGGGAATGATGATCAAACCTTGGGAAATGGCGGTTTCTCAAGCTTTTACTTGGATTACTAAAGGCAGGAGGATTCCTGCCTTTTCGTTTACAGAAAATTATATCTGGATGATTTCAAAAAAATAAAATATTTCAAGTTTCGAAAGTGATATATTGAATAAATTATATGTATGGTGCTATAATACAATTAGTTTCAAAATAATAAAAATTTTCAAGTTTCGAAAGTGGTGAAAAAATGAAGACGATTGTAAGAGAAAGATATTTAGAAAGAATAAAAGCATTAAAGGATACTCCTGATATAAAGATTATTACCGGTATCAGACGTTCCGGAAAATCTAATTTGATGCAGGCATATATTGATTATTTAAAAAGTGATTTTGAGGATGTCAATATTATCTTTATCGACTATATGGATTTGGAATTTGAAGAAATAAAGGAATATCATGCTTTACACAAGTTTGTGGAAGATAAGTACGATAAGGAAAAGAAAAATTATCTATTTGTTGACGAAGTGCAGTTATGTCCGAACTTCGAGTTGGCAATCAATAGCCTATATTCAAAAAACAAATATGATATTTATATAACTGGGTCAAACGCCTTTTTGCTTAGTGCTGATTTGGCAACATTGTTTACCGGAAGATATATTGAAATTCACATGTTTCCATTTAGTTTTAAGGAGTATTGTGAATATTATAATGATCAAGCTGACAAAGACAAATTGTTTGAAGAATATTTTATCAAGGGTGGTTTGGCAGGTTCGTATGCATATAACACTGAGTTGGATAGAACAACTTATATCAGAGAAGTATACGAAACTATTGTTAATAGAGATTTGGTACAAAAATATAATCTGGCTGATACTGGGGTGCTTCGTCAGTTGAGTGAGTTTCTGATGGATAATATAAGCAATTTGACTTCTCCTAATAGAGTAAGTGATATTTTAACGGCTAATGAAGTACCGACGAATCATGTGACAATAGGAAAATATATTAAGTATCTATGTAATGCTTTTATATTCTATGACATTAAGAGATACGACATAAGAGGTAAAAAATATTTAGAAACATCGGATAAATTCTATATGTGCGATACAGGAATGCGCTATGCGATATTAGGCAGCCGCAACATGGATTACGGACGAGTATATGAAAATATTGTATGCGTAGAGCTTCTTCGCAGAGGATACGAAGTTTATGTTGGAAAGCTGTATCAAAAAGAAATTGATTTTGTTGCACAACGGGGCAGTGAAAAAATATATATTCAGGTTAGTGATAATATATCTAATCCAGAGACCTTTGAGAGAGAATATTCTCCTTTGCTGCAAATAAAGGATGCGTATCCAAAGATGATTATTGCAAGAACAAAGCATCCTAAATACACATATGAGGGAATTGAAGTGTACGATATTGCAGATTGGTTGCTGTAGCAATGAATAGGAATAATCTTGCTACAATTTAGACACAATTTAGAAAAAAGCAGGAAAAACACACTTAATAAAATAAGGTATTTTTAAATCCACCTTTTAGAATTGTTTCCAAAAGGTGGATTTTTTGTGTAAATTTATATTAAAGTCTGAAAAAATAAATAAAAATATAAAATAATGAAATTATTAGACAACTTCCAAATATTTGCTGTTTACTTTCGATTTTCCAAGAGATAAAATTTCATTAACAAATGATATTGGAAAGGAAAATGGCTATGAGAGAACAGTGGAACGAAAGTACAGCAGTGGCAAAGGGCTTATATGATCCGAGATTCGAGCATGACAACTGCGGTATCGGTGCAGTTGTAAATATCAAAGGTATCAAGACTCATGAGACTGTTGAGAATGCACTTAAGATTGTAGAGAATTTAAAGCATAGAGCAGGAAAAGATGCGGAAGGGACCACCGGTGATGGTGTAGGTATCCTTCTTCAGATTTCTCATAAATTCTTTAAGAAGGCGGTTGCTCCTCTTGGAATCGAGCTTGGTGAGGAAAGAGATTATGGTGTTGGCCAGTTTTTCTTTCCACAGGATGAACTGAAGGTAAACCAGGCGAAAAAGATGTTTGAGGCAATCATAGAAAAAGAAGGAATGGAATTCCTTGGATGGAGAGTTGTTCCGACCCAGCCGGAAAAATTGTCCGAGAAGGCAAGAAGCTGTATGCCATGCATCATGCAGGCGTTCATCAAACGCCCGGATGGTGTGGAAAAGGGACTGGATTTCGACCGTAAGCTCTATGTCGCAAGACGAGTGTTCGAGCAGTCCAATGACAGAAGCTATGTATGCTCTCTTTCCAGCAGAACCATCGTATATAAGGGAATGTTTCTGGTAGAACAGTTAAGACAGTTTTTCCTAGATCTTCAGGATAAGGATTATGAATCTGCAATTGCAACGGTTCATTCCAGATTTTCTACCAATACAAATCCAAGCTGGGAGCGTGCACATCCGAACCGCTTTATTGTACATAACGGCGAGATCAACACCATCCGCGGTAATGCTGACAAGATGCTTGCCCGGGAAGAAAATATGTCAAGCAGCAAGCTGGCCGGGGAGTTTCAGAAGGTGCTTCCTGTTGTAAATACGGAAGGCTCCGATTCGGCAATGCTGGACAACACGTTGGAATTCCTTGTTATGAGCGGAATGGAGCTTCCCCTTGCAGTCATGATCATGATTCCGGAGCCTTGGGCAAACAATGCAATCATGTCTCAGAAGAAAAAGGATTTCTATCAGTACTATGCAACCATGATGGAGCCATGGGACGGTCCTGCATCCATCCTTTTTACCGATGGAGATCTGATGGGAGCCGTGCTTGACCGAAATGGTCTTCGCCCTTCCCGTTACTACATTACCGATGACGATTATCTGATTCTTTCTTCCGAGGTCGGAGTCCTTGACATTGATCCGACAAAGATTGTGACAAAGGATCGTTTAAGACCGGGAAAAATGCTCCTTGTAGATACGGTAAACGGCCGTGTCATTGATGATGATGAGTTAAAAGAGCGTTATGCAGGAAAACGTCCATACGGTGAGTGGCTGGACCGCAACATCGTGATGCTGCAGGATCTTAAGATTCCAAACGAGCGGGTGAAGGAGTATACAAAGGAAGAGCGTCAGAGAATGCAGAGAGCATTCGGATATACCTATGAGTCATTGAAGGATTCTATTCTCCCAATGGCAAAAAATGGTGTGGAAGGAACTTCTGCAATGGGTACGGATACCCCGCTGGCAGCGCTGTCCGGAAACAGAGAGCCTTTGTTCAACTACTTCAAGCAGCTTTTTGCACAGGTTACCAATCCGCCAATTGATTCCATTCGTGAAGAGGTGGTAACCTCGACAACTGTATATGTGGGATCAGCAGGAAACCTGTTGGAGGAGAAGCCGGAAAACTGTAAGGTTCTTCGAATCAACAATCCGATTTTGACCAATACAGATATTATGAAGATTCGTTCCATGAAGGTAGAAGGCTTCAAGGTCGCAACCATTGATATCGTATATTACAAGAACACCAGCCTGGAAAAAGCAATTGACCGCATGTATATTGAGGCGGACCGAGCTTTCCGTGATGGTGCAAATATCATGATTCTTTCTGACAGGGGAGTGGATGATAACCACGTTGCAATTCCGTCCCTCCTTGCAGTATCTGCTTTGCAGCAGTATCTGGTAAAGACCAAGAAGAGAACCTCACTTTCCCTGATTTTGGAGTCCGGAGAACCAAGAGAGGTGCATCATTTTGCAACACTTCTCGGATTCGGTGCAACGGCGATTAACCCATATCTTGCCCAGGATACCGTAAAGCAGCTTGTGGATGAGCATATGCTGGATAAGGACTATTATGCTGCAATTGATGATTACAATCATGCAATTATTTCCGGAATTATTAAAATCGCCGCAAAGATGGGTATTTCTACCATCCAGTCTTACCAGGGATCAAAGATCTTTGAAGCAATCGGAATTAACAAAGAGGTTATCGATAAGTATTTTACAAATACCGTAAGCCGTATCGGCGGAATTTCGTTAAAGGATATCGAGGACGATGTAAATACCCTTCATTCTGCCGCATATGATCCCCTTGGACTTGAGACGGACCTTACCTTAGAGAGCAAGGGACGCCATAAGATGAGAAGCGGTGCGGACGGACATCTTTACAATCCGGCAACCATTCATCTTCTCCAGCAGTCTACCCAGAGAGGTGACTATGAACTGTTCAAACAGTACACCAGTCTTGTAGATGAAGAGCAGCGTCATACGAATCTTCGAGGACTGATTGACTTTAACTATCCAAAAAAGGGAATCAAGTTAGAAGAAGTAGAAAGCGTGGAATCCATTGTTACCAGATTTAAGACCGGTGCAATGTCCTACGGTTCTATTTCCAAGGAAGCCCATGAGACCCTTGCAATTGCAATGAACCATTTACATGGCAAGTCCAATACCGGCGAAGGTGGAGAGGATAAGGATCGTCTTACTGTCGGTCCGGACGGACTCAACCGTTGTTCTGCAATCAAGCAGGTGGCTTCCGGAAGGTTTGGCGTAACAAGCCGCTATCTTACCAGCGCACAGGAAATTCAAATTAAGATGGCGCAGGGCGCAAAGCCGGGTGAAGGTGGACACCTTCCCGGCAAAAAAGTATATCCATGGATCGCAAAGACAAGACTTTCTACTCCGGGTGTATCTTTGATTTCACCGCCACCGCACCATGATATCTATTCCATCGAGGACTTGGAACAACTGATTTATGACCTTAAGAATGCAAACCGCGATGCGCGCATTTCCGTGAAGCTGGTTTCCGAAGCCGGAGTTGGAACGGTAGCAGCAGGTGTTGCAAAGGCAGGAGCACAGCTTGTTCTGATCTCCGGATATGACGGAGGAACAGGAGCTGCACCAAGCAGTTCCATCCATAATGCAGGTCTTCCATGGGAGCTGGGACTTGCAGAGGCACATCAGACCCTGATCATGAATGGACTTCGTAACAAGGTCCGCATCGAGACCGATGGTAAGCTGATGAGCGGCCGCGATGTTGCGATCGCCGCATGTCTTGGTGCAGAGGAGTTCGGTTTTGCAACCGCTCCCCTTGTAACAATGGGCTGTGTCATGATGCGAGTATGTAATCTGGATACCTGTCCTGCAGGTATTGCAACCCAGAATCCTGAGCTTCGCAAGCGTTTTGCAGGAAAACCGGAGTATGTGGAAAACTTTATGCTCTTTATCGCAGAGGAGCTTCGTGAATATATGGCAAAGCTTGGCTGCCGCACCATCGATGAACTGGTTGGAAGAAGTGATCTTTTAAAGGTTCGTGAGAATCTGACGGAGCGCGAGGCAAAGATTGACCTTTCCAACATTTTAAATAATCCGTTTGCAGGAACAAAGGAAAAGGTAATCTTTGATCCAAAGCAGGTATATGATTTTGAACTGGAAAAGACCAAGGATATCAATGTCATCCTAAAACAGCTTGAGCCGGCGCTGGAAAAGAAGCAGAAGCGTGTGATTGATACGGAAGTAAGCAACGTAAACCGCTCTCTGGGTACTATTTTCGGCTCCGAGATTACCAAGAAATACGATGACACTCTAGAAGAGGATACCTACATTGTAAAATGTACCGGCGCAGGTGGACAGAGCTTTGGAGCATTTATTCCAAAGGGTCTTACCTTAGAGCTTGTGGGAGATTCCAATGACTACTTCGGAAAGGGCCTTTCCGGAGGAAAGCTTGTGGTATATCCGCCGACTGGCGTGAAGTATAAAAAGGATGAGAATATCATTATCGGAAACGTTGCTCTTTATGGAGCTACAAGCGGCAAGGCATTTATCAACGGTGTTGCAGGAGAGCGTTTCTGCGTTAGAAATTCCGGTGCAACGGCAGTGGTTGAAGGTGTCGGAGATCATGGCTGTGAATATATGACCGGCGGACGTGTTGTAGTATTAGGTAAGACCGGAAAGAACTTTGCGGCAGGAATGAGCGGTGGTATCGCTTATGTGCTGGATGAAGATAACGATCTTTACATGCGCACCAACAAGTCCATGGTATTTACCGAGGAAGTAACGAACAAATATGATGTCTTAGAGTTAAAGGAGATGATCAGCGAGCATGTTACTTTAACGAACTCGGAAAAGGGAAAAGAAATCTTAGATAATTTTAGTGAGTATCTTCCAAAATTCAAGAAGGTCATTCCATATGATTACAATAAGATGCAGATGGCAATTGTACAGATGGAAGAGAAGGGCTTAAATGCGGAGCAGGCAATGATCGAAGCATTTTATGCCGTAACGAAAGCGTAAGGAGGATGAAATAAGATGGGAAAACCAACAGGATTTATGGAGTATGATAGAGTTGACGCGCGTTCCATCGAGCCTACCGAACGTGTGAAGAATTATAATGAGTTTCATGTTTTTTTACCGAAGGAAGCACAGCGTAAGCAGGCTGCCCGCTGCATGGATTGTGGGGTGCCGTTCTGCCAGGCCGGTATGACAATTGCCGGAATGACTTCAGGCTGTCCGCTTCACAACTTAGTTCCGGAATGGAATGATCTGGTGTACTCGGGAAACTGGGAGCAGGCTTACAACCGCCTTCATAAAACAAACAATTTTCCGGAATTTACCTCAAGAGTGTGTCCGGCATTATGTGAAAAGGCATGTACCTGTGGACATTGGGGCGATCCGGTTTCTGTTCGGGACAATGAGCATGGCATTATTGAAACTGCATATGAAAAAGGTTATGCAGCACCGAAGCCGCCAAGAGTCCGCACCGGAAAGACGGTTGCAATCATCGGTTCAGGACCATCCGGTCTTGCAGCAGCAGATCAGCTAAACCAGAGAGGACATTCCGTTACCGTATATGAGCGCGAGGACCGTGTGGGCGGACTTCTGATGTATGGAATTCCAAATATGAAGCTGGAGAAGAGCATCATTGACCGTAAAATTGAGGTCATGAAGGCGGAAGGTGTAGAATTTGTTACCGGATGCAATGTGGGTGTGGATGTAAAAGCATCTGCGCTTCTGAAGAAGTATGACCGCGTGATTCTGTGCTGCGGTGCAAAAAATCCCAGGGATATTAAGGCGGCAGGAAGAGATGCAAAGGGAATTTATTTTGCGGTAGATTATTTGACACAGACTACAAAAAGTCTCTTAAATTCCGGCCTTACTGATGGAAAGTTTGTATCCGCAGAAGGAAAGAATGTGGTGATCATCGGCGGCGGTGATACTGGAAATGACTGTGTTGGAACCGCGATTCGTCAGGGCGCAAAATCGGTTACACAGCTGGAGATGATGCCATGTCCTCCGACACAGCGCGCAGCAAATAATCCTTGGCCGGAATGGCCGAAGGTCTTAAAGACAGACTATGGTCAGGAAGAGGCTATTGCAAAATTCGGACAGGACCCACGTATTTATACAACCACCGTAAAAGAATTCCATAAGAATAAGAAGGGAGAGCTTGATGGTATTACCATTGTAAGCCTTGAGTCCAAGAAGGATGAGGCTACCGGAAGATTCAACATGGTTCCGGTGGAGGGAAGCGAAAAGAAGATTCCGGCGGAGCTGGTATTAATTGCAGCAGGCTTCCTTGGAACAGAGGATTACATCGCAAAAGCATTTGGTGTAGAACTGAATGGACGCACCAATGTGGCAACAGAAGAAGGAACCTATGCAACCAACGTAAAGAATGTCTTTACCGCAGGGGATATGCACAGAGGACAGTCTCTTGTAGTCTGGGCAATCCGGGAAGGACGTGAGGTTGCCAGAGAAGTGGATGAGAGTCTGATGGGATATTCCTATTTATCCATTCAATAAGAATTTGTCAGTTAAAAAGAAAAACGCAGTCAGTAATCTGGCTGCGTTTTTTCGCTTCTAGGATCTATTTTGGGTGTGCAGCTACGAAAAGGTGGTCTACACACCCAATTTTTTGACACGAGAGGTTCAAGCAGGTTACAGATAAGCACTTTGCTTTCCATTTGCTTATACGTAAATTCGGAATCGAATGAGGCTCTGGAGAGAGAGGGATTACAGATAAACGTGCTAATTTCTTGTCCCTTATATGTAATTTCAAGTTGAAAAGTGCTCCTTGGGAGGCAATGGTTACGTATATCTTTAAAAATTTCTGATTGTTTATACGTAATTGTAGGAAAAACACATTCTCAAAAAGCCGATAGCTACAGATAAATCTAGCTATTTCTTTTCGCTTATATGTAACCCTCTTTTTTCATTTATATAGGTTACTCGAAACCGTTTAAGCAAAAAAATGCAGAAGTAAGCGGTTGCACCATTTTTAACTGGACTACAATTTATATCCAAGATATCCATATTCACCCCACAGATTCTTATTGGCAGCTATAAAGCTTTAGCAAAAAGAATAACATGAGAGTTATTTCCATAAGCATTTGGATGAATACCAATAACCTTAAAACCGTAATCCAATAGCCATTGATAATCAATGCGATTTGTCTTAAGAGAACTAATTGCCTCTGAAATGTTCTCTATTTCCACACCGTCTATATTGAAGCCCATAGAACTCATACCGGTTCTAAGAGTAGTATATCCTTTTGACTTCGCATATGCGCTCGCTTCGTCAAACAAATCCTTTAGCTTATGTTCTAATTTAAACACTCCATTGTCGTTAAATCCAGAACATTCAAGTTCTAGTGACAGATAGCATTTTAATTCTCTGAAAAGTGTCCATCCAATTGGTGTACCATTTTCGTCAGCAAGGAACCATCCAATTGTGCCAATACTTTCATCGATATTGGTCAACTGTCCATATGCTTCTTCAAAAGTAGGCCACCATTCGGGCTTCATTTCATGCATTAAGGCTGCAACCCCCTTTGCATTTTTGTTATCTAATTTCACAATATTCATTATGAATTTATCCTCCTACAATTTTCAATCTATCTCCATTTTACAATAATATAGAACAGTTCCATATCTATTTCAATGCATATTCATATGCTTCTATTTAATAGATACATCATACCCCCAAAAAGAAAGAATGGAAAAAAATGTATTGACAACATAGTGTGATAGGTGTATATATAACACATAAACAATTGTACATATCAAATATGAACAGTTGAAACACTAAAAGGAGATTATGAAAATGAGTTTGAATTTGAAACGAAATGACAACATGAAACCATTTTATGGAGAGAAGAAGGGCTGGAACATTTTTTTAGAGATTCTGCTTTTTGTTGGAATCTTCTTCTTATGTTCCTTTGGCCAGATGCTTGTGCTGATGCCTGTGGAGCTGGTAATGCTCTTTCAGGACCCTGCATATCTTACAGCAATCCAGACCGGGGATGTTGCTGCTGCAACACAGGCTGGAATGAATCTGGTATCAAAGGATAGCTTTATGGCTGTTTCATTGATTGCTGAAATTGCCATGATTCTGATTGTATTTGGAATGTGTGCTCTGATTCAGAAGAGAAGCCCAAGAAAGCTTGGATTTACAAAAGGAAACTTTTTAAAGGAATATGGAATCGGACTTGTAGTTGGATTTGTACTATTTTCAGTTGCAGTTCTCATTGCTCTCGTGACCGGATCACTTACCTTCTCTTTTGCAGGAGGCGGAGCAATCTTAATCTTATTTGCAATTGGATTTATGATTCAGGGAATGGCAGAAGAAGTATTATGCCGTGGGTATCTGATGTGCTCAGTTGCAAGAAAATACCCACTTTGGGTTGCCATTCTTACAAACTCTTTGATATTTGCTGCACTTCATCTACTTAACGCAGGAATTGCACCGCTTGCATTTGTAAACTTAATTCTTTTTGGTATTTTTGCTTCTATTTATTTTGTGCGTAGAGGAAATATCTGGGGAATCGGAGCCGTCCATTCTGTTTGGAATTTTGTACAGGGAAACTTCTACGGAATCCAGGTAAGCGGAAACGGGGTTATGCCATCTGTTTTCTCCTGCACCTTCAATGAGAACAGGGGATTTATCAATGGAGGCTCTTTTGGTCTGGAAGGCGGCATTGCGGTTACGATTGTTCTGGTTGCAGGAATCCTCCTTATGTACTTTGAGCCATGGAAGAAGAATACAGAAGTGCCTGCAGTAGAGAGTACAGAAGTACCTGTAGTAGAGAATGCAGAAGTGCCTGCAGAAGCATCCGTAGAGGAAAATATGTAAAAGTAAAAATCCTATTTCGGAAAAGTGTTCTTGAATGAATTTGCATATTTGAATCAGAACCCACTCTCGTTTGTAAAAAGCGT
>JBJENM010000108.1:0-2195 GCA_051880175.1 Agathobacter sp.
AAGGAAGGTGATGATATGGCTTTATCAGATGACCAGCGTTTTGCCATGTATACCGCAGAGGAAATCGGTAATGCAATTAAGAAACGCCGCAGACAGTTAAAGATAACGCAGAAAGAATTTGCCCAAAGACTTGATAAGTCGGAGCGTACCATTCAAAAATACGAATCCGGCGAAATCACCATGAAGATTGATTTAATCAAACAGGTGGCTGATGAACTGGATATTCCGTGGCAGGAGCTTTTGGAAGCAAAGTCTGATAAGATTGGTATTGTATCCGCAGAAGAGGATTTTCCATCTTACCGCTTCCATAACCTGTCAGACGTTATCAATGCTTTATTTGCCATAACGGAGATTAAAGATATTGCATTCCAGCTCTCCTGCACCAAACCGCCTGAAAATCCCGAGTGGACTTCAGCCCTCATGGTTGACGGCAAAGGAGGCGGGACCTATAATGCAGACTTCTGTCTCTTTATGGAAAACTGGATGAATAAGCTTGCTGCTTTACAAAGCGGCTCCATAAGTCAGGAACAGTTTGAGACATGGAAAAGAGAAACTTTAGAATATTACTCTGACAGCTTCTTCTCCGATTTCAGCTCACAGAGAGAAAAAGCAAAAAAGAGCAAGGGAATAAAAAAGAAACCCGATTATTCAACCATTCAGATTGTTTCTACCAAAGAAGAGGATAACTAAAAACCTCAATAATATTTGCAAAAATGTAGATTATATCATAGCCTTTGGAAACATGCACCCATAACTTGAATTTTCAAGCTGGTGCGATACATACCGCAAGCAAGCGGTTCTGCTTTAGAACAGTATCCGATGCAAGATTTTCGGACAATTCTAAAGATACTTACAATTTACAAAGGAGATGATGTTTATGCCAGCTTACAAAGATAACAAGACTGGTAAATGGTTCTGCAAGTTCTACTATACGGACTGGCAGGGCAACAACCGACAGAAGTGGAAAAGAGGCTTCGCCACCAAAAAGGAAGCTCTGGCTTATGAAAGGGATTTTCTTGAAAAGCAGTCTGCTAACCCGGATATGACTTTCCAGAATCTCTACGAACTTTATATGGAGGATATGACCGCCCGCCTGAAGCAGTCAACAATCCTGACCAAGAAGCATATTTGTGAAACTCACATCCTACCTTTCTTTGGCAAGAAGCCAATCAATGAAATCAAGGCTTCGGATGTGAGAAGATGGCAGAATCAGTTGATGAATTCCCCAAAAGGATATTCAAAAACATATCTGAAAACCATCAATAATCAGCTTACCTGCATGATTAACTACGCAAAACGCTTCTACGATTTAAACACGAATCCCTGTGGTCAGGCTGGAAGCATCGGACAGGCGAAGGCAGAGGAAATGGATTACTGGACTTACGATGAGTATATTGCTTTTCGTGAGGGCATTAAGGACAAGCCTCTATCCTATATCTGCTTTCAGGTACTGTACTGGACCGGAATGCGTGAAGGGGAGCTTCTGGCTCTTACTGCTGCTGATATCGACCTTGTTGCAAAACAGATTGATATCAACAAAACCTATCAGCGTCTTCATGGAGAGGATATCATTACCACTCCAAAGACAAGGAAAAGTAAGAGAAAAGTTCCCATTCCGGATTTTCTGTGTCAGGAACTGCAGGAGTATATGGATTCCCGCTATATGCTTGCTCCGAACGAGAGGCTCTTTCCCATTACAAAATCTTTTCTCTCTCACGAGATGGAAAGAGGCTGTAAGAAAACCGGTGTAAAGCGGATACGCATCCATGATATCCGCCACAGTCACGCCAGTTTACTTATCAATCAGGGGTGTGATGCACTTATCCTCGCTGACAGACTCGGACATGAAAAAGTATCCACAACACTGAATACTTACTCCCATCTGTTTCCACACAAACAGCAGGAGCTTGTCAGCAATCTGGAGCAGCTTGCAGCTACGGTTGGTGTCACGCCAACCCCGGAGCCTCCAATGGGAAATCCACTGCTTGAAACCATGGGAATTTCCTATGATGGTAACATGACAAGTAATTCAGTTACTCCGGATACAGCATATGCCAATGCAGGACTTCCATATGGTCCTATGCCAAAAGAAACAGCATCAGGAAAAGTAATCCCGATGCCTCAAAGAAAAGCTATCTAAAAAACAAAACGATGTGAAATAGAGTAGTTGCGGTTAGTAGCAAAATAGTAGCAGA
>JBJENM010000109.1:0-9623 GCA_051880175.1 Agathobacter sp.
CGCAATAAATTGCTCATTAAGTGCCGACGCTTTTTAAACGTTCTGATTTCAAATAACCAAATTCATTCTCCGAGACACTATTCTAAAAAGGGATATTTTTATGCTTAAATGATGTCTATGATGTAGCGAAGAAATGCCGCGGAAAGCTCGTCACTCAAATTTCCTTTTAAAATGCCAAAGTAGCAGGAATCGTAATTGGTTTTTGACAGCCAGCTGCAGTTGGAGGAATCTAAGATAAGCCCGCAGGGATATTCTGTTGTATCGTCCTCGGTACGACCGTAGACAAGACAGTCAGACAGAAGAGCTAGTTCATCATCCGTAAGAAGCAAGGAAAGATCCCGGAAATAACCTGCCGGCGCGTAGAACTCAAATACAGATTCATCGGAGAAGAATCCGCTGTAGGTTCCGGTAGCTACGAGAGTCTGCATGGTGGTCTGGTCGTCGTAATCATTACCGGAACGGACATCCAGATTGATGGTTGAATTGATGGAAATACTATCTTTTTGAGCATCATATCCGTTTTCGGTTAGGAAATCTCCGAAATCCGCCTCCAAATCTGTGGTATCGAACTGATAAGCATTTACCATCATAAGCTCCATGACGGGTTCTCTATAAGAAAAATATTGCAGCAGTAATCCGCCGAAGAAGAACACACAGAGGAATATTACAAGAAAAGTGACCTTGTAGTAATCCCATATATATTCAATTCTTTCTTTTACAGTCATTTCCCTAAGCGGTTTAATTTGTTCCATGATAAAACTCCTAGCATTAACGATCCATCTCTGAGACGCGTCCGGTCGATTTGTGCTCGCGGATGATGCCATCGATTTCCTTTAAGTCGGTGCAAAGCAGATCGCCCGGAATGGTGTTCTTTAATGCGCTGATGGCGTTTCCGTATTCCAATGCCCGCTGATAATCCCCTTCCTTGGAAAGCAAACCATAAAGGACACCGGAAATGTATGCGTCACCGCTTCCGATTCGGTCAACGACTTCGATATCGCTGTAGGGAGCTTCTTCGTAGAACTTGTCTTCTTTTGCACTGTAAATAATAGAACCAAAGGTATGACGCTTCGGGCTATGTACGATTCGCTGGGTAGAGGCAACGATGGAAATCGGATAATCCTTTGTAAAGCTCTTCATAATACTCTTGGCATCTCCTTCCTTTAAGAAGGTAAGGCGGGCTGTGTCCTCGGAACAGAAGAAAATATCTACATAAGGAAGAATGGATTCAATGCATTCCTTTGCCTCTGCTCCTGTCCAGAGATTGCCGCGGAAGTTGACATCAAAGGAGATGATTGCTCCTGCCTCCTTGAAGCGACGGATCATTTCAATTCCGGTCTGGCGAAGCTGTGGACTAAGGGCAAGGGTGATGCCGCTTGTGTGGAAGCATCTGGTAGAGGCAAATAAACTGTCATCGTAATCGTTTATGGTTAATTTGTTGATCGAGGTATTTTTTCTATCATATACGATTCGTGGCTTTCTCGGATACGCACCGTTTTCATAGTAATATACTCCAAGCCGGGCATCCTTATCCTCGTCATAAACAAGGTAATCATCGCTGACACCGCAGAGACGCACACGGTTCTTGATATAGACACCAAGATCATTTGCCGGCAGCTTGGAAATAATTCCGCAGCGAAGTCCAAGCATTGCTGCACCGGTGATGGCGTTAAGCTCGGCACCTCCTGCCTGCTTGCTGAAAGAATCTCCTCTGGTGATTCTCTCATTTTCGGTTGGAGAAAGGCGAAGCATGATTTCGCCCAGTGAAAGTAAATCAAATTCTTTTTTCATAAGGGTAACCTCCCAATTTGTATTATGTAATTTATATCATTCCTTCTACCTGTTGGTAAAAGTATAACATGCCTGCTTTTTCGAAAAAAGCTAATTTATCACTTTTCCGTAAAAATGTCCCTTAAATTCTTCAAAGCAGCTCTCTTCGTTCTTTTTCATATAGACAGTCAGATCATTTTCTCCAAAGAAAAACTGCATATGTACGGAACCGGTGTATTTGTCTATGATATGGAATCGAAGATAAAGCGTATGCTCGTCCAACCAGACCCCGCTGGAAGCGTACTTTAAGTCATAAATCGGGAAAATACCCTCCACAAGCTTCCCGAAACCAAAGGACAGGTGATAGGACTTGCCGTTTAAAGTAAAATCCAGCTTTCCTTCCTCGCTTTTATCAAAAATGAATGTAAAATTATTGAAAACGCTTACATTTTGCCCCTGATTTGCAGATTTCAAAGAAGAATCGATAATATGGAAGGCTTTTTTCTGGATTTTTTCCATAATCGGAGAAAAAAGCTTCCATTCCTTTCCGGTGACGAAGCAGGATAACGGAGAGAGGGATAGATTTTGCAGCTTTTCCGGCAAAGCAGAAGCTGCCTCGCTGGAAAATGTAAAATCCTTTTTATTTCGAAGGGGCTCATAGATGTCTGTGTAGAAAGCATCATAGATGAGCTGGTTTCCCCCGGATATTCCCTGGGTATCGGCAGTGGTAACCAAAATGAGCTGCTCCTTTGGAAAAATAACCACCAGCTGACCGCCCATTCCGTAGAGAACATAGCCGCCTTTTTCGTTTTGCCAGATCATATAACCGTAACCGCAGGATTCACTTGGAATCGGACCGGTAGCTGCGGTTTCCGTCAGACAGGAGGTTGCCTCTTTCATAAAGGAGGCAGGAACAAGCTGCTTTCCGTTTATGTTTCCTTCCTTTAATAGAAGATAACCGAACTTTAATACATCCATGGAGGTGGCAACAAGACCGCTTCCGCCCATAGAGATGTCCTCCGGATCGGTAAGCATGTAGGAGTCTTTTGAAAAATCAAGCACAGACAGGCGGTCTTTCAAAAAGTCCAGCATTTTCATTCCGCTAAGCCTCTCTACTAAAGCGCAGAGCACGTGGGCAGCGGAGGTATCATAATGGAAAATGGTTCCGCCTTTGTGGGTGGGAGGAGTGGTAAAAAAGCTTCCGACCCAGTCTGCTCCCGTCCCTTTATAGGTTGTGGATGCATGGCAGGTCCGCATCATAAGCATGTTCTGGATGGTCAGCTCTGCAATCCAGGGATGGACATCCTTTGGAACCTTTTCCGGGAAATAGTTTATGATGGGATCGGACAAAGAAAGCTTTCCCTCAGACGCAAGGATTCCTACGGCAATGGCAGTAAAGCTTTTGCTGATGGAAAACATGCGATGAAGAGTTTCCTTTTTGTATGGAGAATAATACCCTTCTGCCAGCAGAACATCCTCTTTTAATAGAAGAAAGCTGTGCATGGGGATATGCTTTTTCTCCAAATCGTCCAGAAACTGCAAAATGTGTTGGGAAGGAATCCCTTTGGATTCCGGAGATGCTTTCTTAAAGTCCATATGTAAGCGTTCCTTTCATGCTAATTTATGAAATCACTTTCATTATACATAATGTCGAAGAAGAACGCAAGAATGGTCAATCTGCACAAAAGTTTGAGGAATAAAATGTAAAATTGGTACAAATAGATAATTTTAGGAAAGAATTCTGTTTACAAAATGTTCATAGCATGATAATATGTAACCAAGATGTGAAACCGCTTACATCGAAAACATTTTTAACATTCTAAATGGAGGAAATTTATAATGAAGAAGAAAGTTGTTTCAGCTATTTTAGTTGCTGCAATGGCTATGTCTATGGTTGCTTGTGGAAGCGAAGAAGCAGTAGACAACAGCAACGCAGGAACTAACGGAACAGAAGCTGCAGGAACCGAAGCAGCAGCAGAACCAGAGGAGTATAACCTCGAGAAGATTACAATGGTTGTTAACGGAACATTAACCGCTAACCTGGATAACAGACAGGATGCATTTGAGGAGCAGTGGGAAGAAGCTGTAGGTGTTGACCTTGAGATCAAGCAGCTTGACCATTCAGGATATACCGATGCAGTTGGTCGTTTATTTGCATCTGGTGAGTATCCGGACGTAATCCTTTTATCAGCAGATCAGTACGCACAGTACGCTACAACCGGTATCCTTTGGGATATGACAGAGGCATTTGACAATGCTGAGTTCCAGAGCCGTATTCAATATCCGGAAGTAAACGAAGGACTTAAGAAAGACGGAAAGCTTTATGGATTTGCACCTGCATATGGTAACGGATGTGTTACATATGTTAAGAAGGCTTGGTTAGATGAGTTGAACATCGATCCTTCTTCTATCAAGACATTTGATGATTATTACAACATGCTTCTTGCTGAGAAGGAAGCTCATCCAAATAACTACGGTGTAATCGCTGCTGGATATATTTCAGGAGAGGCTCCATATACCAACTACTTACCAGAGTTCTGGCAGGATGCTTACCCAGCACTTCTTCAGGATGAGAACGGTGTATGGTATGACGGATTCCAGACAGACGCTACTAAGGCAGCTATCGAAAGAATCGCTAAGGGTGTTGCTGACGGTGTTATCGACCCAACCACTCTTACTAACGGAACCAAGGATGCTCGTGAGTCATGGTTCTCTAACAATCAGGATGGATCAGCTATGTGCTTTACATACTGGGCAGGAACATGGTATCAGACATTGACAGATAACCTTGTTAAGAATGAAGTTGATTCTGAGCTTGTACAGCTTGAGCCAATCGCAGAGGTTGGAGCATACATCAACCGTGAAGCTCCTGTATGGGCTATCATCGATGATGGCGATGGAAACAACGCTCGTGAGCAGGCTATCTTCGATGCATTCATCGAGACCATGCTTGATGGTGGAAAAGTTCAGGTTCTTTGGACCTATGGTGCAGAGGATGTTCACTGGTCAACAAAGGCTTCTGAGGGATTCGTAACAAATGCCGGAACTGACAAAGAGAAGGCTTACGGACCATACGAAGAGGGAACATTCTACTTACTTCCAACACCTAATGATCCGAACTCTGTATGGAAGAAGAACGCAATGGATCCGGCACTTGTTATCGCACCACTTGTAGGTGACTATGCAAACTTTACATCTACTTCAGACCTTGCATCAGAAGGTAATACATTCTTTACAAGCCATATGAAGGATGCTCCTACCTCTCCGGCTTCTGAGGTATATACAAACTATGCTGGTGATATCCAGACTGCTAAGGAAGTATGTATCGCTTCTGTAGTTAACGATGGTGTATCTGTAGACGACGCTATGGCAACCTACGTTGCAACCGTTGGATCAATGGTTGAGGAAAGCTTAGCTGATCTGAACAGTGCTGAATAGTCAGTATTGAAAGAAAACGAATGAATCATTTCGAAAAGCTGTCCTGCAACAGCAGGGCGGCTTTTCGTGACATTTAGAAATATGGTTTTTGCGACAGCAAAGTCATGCTACCTTAAGAAAGGGTGACAGTATGAAACAGAAAAAACAACTCATGACATCTTCCGGGCAACCGGTCCGTAAGACTCCATTAGCTACAAGAGTTTGGAATTACCGCGGATATTATCTGATGTTTATCCCGGTTGCAATTTTTGTACTCTTAATTTATTACTGGCCAATGCTGGGTATTCGCTATGCCTGGTTTGATTATAAACCGGTTGGACCGAAGACTTTTGTTGGCTGGAAACATTTTGAGACCATGTTTGCGACTGCCGCATTCTGGACTGCTTTTAAGAACACATTACAGCTTAGTATTATGAAGCTTATTATTACAACCTTTACTGCGGTTGTGGCGTCTGTATTCTTAAATGAGATGAACAATCTTTTGGCGAAGAAGAGTTTACAGACTATTATTTACCTGCCTCACTTTATGTCATGGGCAGTAGTAGCAGGTATCTTTTCTATGTTACTTTCTCCTACCAGTACAGGTATGGTAAACGGAATTTTGAAAGATATCGGAATTTTGGATCCCGCCGGAAATGGTATTTATTTCCTGGCAAGTAAAGCCTGGTGGAGACCAATCTTCTACATAATTAATATATGGAAAGAGACAGGTTGGGGAACTATTATCTTCCTTGCTACACTTTCCGGAATTAATCCGGAGTTGTATGAGGCTGCCGACATTGACGGTGCAAGCCGTATGCAGAAGATCTGGAATGTAACCGTTCCTGCTCTTACCAACACAATTATTACCGTTCTTATTCTTAACCTTGCAAAGGTTATGAACATGTTTGAATCCGTTTTCGTATTATACAACAGTGCAGTTTACGATGTATCTGATGTTATTTCTACTTATATTTACCGTCAGACCTTTGCCGTTGCCCTGCCTAACTACGGTTATTCAACTGCAGTTGGTTTATTTAAGTCCTTAGTCGGTGGCTTCCTTGTTATTGTATGTAACTGGTTAAGCAAGAAGACCCGTGGCCGCGGAATCGTATAGGAGGTGTTGACATGGCAAAAAATGTATATAAGAAGAAAAATAAAATACACGTTTTTGACGTTGTAAACTACCTTGTATTTATTCTGATTGGTTTATTTATCTTAGTTCCAATCTGGAAGGTTGTTGTAGACTCCTTCAATGCGGTAGGTGTGTACCAGTTCCAGTTATGGCCGAATAGACCAACCTTAGATGGTTATAGGACCATTCTTCATACGAAACAGTTGTATCAGCCATTTATCAATTCTGTTATCACAACACTGGTTGGTACACTGCTTGGATTAATTCTTTGTACCCTCGGTGGATACGTACTTGCCCAGGCTGACATGCCGGGACGAAACGGACTGGCATTTTTCCTGTTATTTACCATGGTATTCTCCGGTGGTATGATTCCGGAATACTTGGTAATGAAACAGTTACATCTGGTTGATAATATGTGGATCCTTGTTGTAAAGCATGGTATCAACATTTACAACCTGGTACTTATGAAGAACTTCTTTGAGGGTATTCCGGAGAGCTTGTTTGAAGCAGCAAAGATTGACGGATGTTCTCCGATGAAGATTTTCTATAAGATCGTTCTTCCTCTTTCGAAGGCGGCTCTTGCTTCCATCGGACTTATGTTTGCAGTAACTATCTGGAACGATTATACAACGGTTAAGATCTACATTACCTCTCCGGATCAGACCAACTTCCAGTATAAGCTGCGTAACATGATTATGGATGGTGATACGCCGACCACGTCATACAATGTATCACAGACCACCCTGTTTAATGCGGGAATTGTAGCTGCAATCCTTCCTTTCATGGTTGCATATCCATTCCTGCAGAAATACTTTGTTAAGGGTGTAAATATTGGAGCTGTTAAAGAATAATGAGAACGATATATTGGGCTTCGGACTCAACAGTACAATATAACGACATATTGACATTTCCTCAAACCGGTATGGGACAGGTGTTAAACCTGTTCCTAAAACCGGATGTAATCGTATCGAACCATGCAAAAAACGGTAGAAGCACAAAAAGCTTTATCGATGAATCCCGGATGGTGCCAATTTATGACAAGATTACAGAGGGAGATTTTTTGTTTATCCAGTTTGGACATAACGATGAAAAAATCAATGATCCAACGCGCTACACAGACCCGGAGGGTGAGTATAGAGTGAATCTGGAAAAGTTTGTCAATGTGGCAAGAAACAAAAAAGCATTTCCGGTGTTTATCACACCCTTGGAAAGAAGATGCTTTTTGGAAGATGGAACACTCGGACCGGGAGAACATGGTCCATATGTTGCAGCAATGAAAAAAGCTGCAGAACAATTAAATGTACCACTTATAGACTTAAATGAGAAAAGTCGCAGGGAAATGGTAAAAGCGGGCGTAGAAGAGACGAAAAAATGGTATATGCATTTACCTGCAAATGTCTATCCGGCTTATCCGGAGGGACTTACCGACAATACACATTTAAAATATGAAGGCGCAGTGCATTATGCAGGTTGCATCGCAGAAGGCCTAAAGGAATTAGGTGGGATATATAGTGACATTCTTTTGGCTCAGGAGTAAGTACCCCTGAGCTTTTTTTACAAAATCCCATTTCGGAAACACAAAACCGAAAAGAGGGTTAATAAAAGCAAAAATGGGAGTTTATAATATGGAACGTTTATGGAAGTCAGATTTAAATGATGGAACATTTCAGAATCCGGTTCTTTTTGCGGATTATTCGGACCCGGATGTCATACGGGTAGGCGATACCTATTATATGACTGCGTCCAGCTTTAATTATGTTCCCGGTCTTCCGATTTTAACTTCGAAGGATCTTGTAAATTGGAAGCTTGTAAACTATGCAATTGATCGAATTGATTATGAAAATTATAATGTGCCTCAGCATGCAAAGGGGGTATGGGCCCCTGCAATTCGCTATCATGAAGGCGCATTTTACATATATTACGGAATGCCGGATGAAGGCATTTTTATGGTTAAGACAACAGATCCCCTTGGAAAATGGGAAAAGCCTGTCCTTGTGTTAGAGGGAAAAGGCTTGATTGACTCCTGCCCGATCTGGGATGAAGACGGAAGGGCTTATGTGATTCATGGCTATGCCAAAAGCAGAATCGGATTTAAGAGCTTTCTTGGAATCTTTGAGATGAGCTGGGATGGAACAAAAGCAATCAGTGAGGATCATATTCTGTACAATGGTCTTATGACTCAGCACACCATCGAAGGACCAAAGGTCTATAAAAGAGATGGATTTTACTATATTCTTGCACCGGCTGGGGGAGTGAAAACCGGATGGCAGACCGCCCTGCGCTCAAAGAATATCTACGGACCATATGAAGAAATGGTTGTCTTAAGACAAGGGAATACCGAAATCAACGGACCGCATCAGGGAGCGCTGGTGGATACCGCAAGTGGCGAAGAATGGTTTGTACATTTTCAGGATCGTGGCCTGTATGGAAGAATTACTCATCTGCAGCCGGTAACCTGGATTGACGGATGGCCTGCAATGGGCTGCAATATTGAAGGGTATTGCGGAGAGCCGGTCATTACATGGAAGAAACCGGATACAGGATGCGTGGAAGAAAGCTGTTATCTTGAGGCATCGGATGATTTTACATCGGAGACACTTAATCTGATGTGGCAGTGGCTTGGAAATGCAGGAAAGGATTTTTATTCTCTTACCAAGAAAAAGAATCATCTTCGTTTGTATGGCAAAAATCCATCCGGGAAAGAAAGACCAACCATCTGGGAATGCAGCAATGTGCTGACACAGAAGCTGGTCTGCCCGTATTTTGAGGCAGAGTGCCTGTTAGATGCCGGCGCGCTTTTGCATAACGAAAAGGCCGGAATGGTGATGATGGGCGGAGATTACGCTTATCTTGCGGTTAAGAAGGAAGAGAATGGATATAGCATCGTATATACCGTTTCCCATGACGAGAAGGGAACAAAGATCGAAGAAGAACAGTTGATAGCAAAGATTTGCGACGCATCCTGCGTAAAGTTTTTGATTAAGATGCAGGAGGAACCAAGCTTTCAAATGTATTATCAGGTAGGAAGCGAGGCGTGGGTCGAAGTAAAAGAGGCACAAGGCTTTGTACCCTCCGACCATACCTGGGTAGGAGCAAAATTGGGACTGTTTGCAATTGCAGACACACAGGATAACACCTGCGGTTATGCTGATTTTTCCTATATTCATGTAAATGCAATTGAAAAAATCCCATTTCGGAAAAGTGTTCTCGAATGAATTTGCGTATTTGAATCAGAACCCACTCTCGTTCGTAAAAAGCGTAACGGTACTAAATTCGCAATAAATTGCTCATTAAGTGCCGA
>JBJENM010000110.1:0-2174 GCA_051880175.1 Agathobacter sp.
TTTCCAATTCCCCTTGTCATAAGACCCATAAGTCCTGCAGCAGTCTGTCCGCTGCGTCTGTTGTCCATTCCCACAAAACAGGCTCTCTTTGTTCCCACGATATCGGAGTTGAATGTAACTACGGGTACTTTCTTTGTTTCTGTCAGCCAGTTTATTTTTTCACGGATCATGTCACAATCTACCGGCATGATCGCCAACCCCTGAATTCCCGCTTCCGCAAGTTCTTCAATTGCACGCGCCTGTTCCTTTTCGTCTACCGTAAGACCTTCGCGCAGAATGATCTCTACGCCCCAGGATTTCAATTCCTCTGTTGCCTGCTGAATTCCCCTGTTAATTTCCAACATAAATGAAGACTTTGCAAGCTGTGTGATCACACCGATTTTTATCGTTTTCTTTTTTGCAGGATTCTTTTTCCTCTCTTTTGGAACGTACCCCATTTCTGAAGCTATTTCCAAAATTCTCTCCGCAACCTGCGGATCAATCCGCCCACGGTTGTTCAACGCGCGATCTACTGTACCTCTGGATACATTTGCTCTTTCCGCAATCTGCTGTATTGTTACTGCCATAGATTTCCTCCCGGCTTCCTGCCCTTCTGCCAGCAATTATAACACACGCCCAAAAAGCACGCAAGTAACACGCGTGCTTTTACTATTCCAGACATTCCTTTAAGATAATTTTTATTTCTGAATACAGGTGTTTTCTCGCCGGGCGTTTATCATAAATCAAATATTCAAGCAGCGTTTCTGCCGCCAGCGCTCCCTGCTTTTCAATCTCACTGTCCAGGGTGGCAGTCACAACATCATTTTTTATCATCCCACAAATTTCCGGATAGCTCTCAAAACATACGAGTTTTATGTTTCTACGCTCGTATTCTTCTATTACATCACCAACAGCCTTCACTCCGCCACAAGTAATAAAAACTCCTTCCAGACCATCCTCGTTCTCACATAAATGTCTCATTTCCCGGTGAATGATCTGTGTTTTTTCTTTCGTATATATGCTGGGAAGTATTTCCATGTCCGGATATTTTTCCTTCATAACTTCACGAAATCCTCCCTCACGTGTTCCAAAGGGAAATGATTGATGATTGTCACTATCACTGGTAAAAACAGCCACCTTCCCTTTTCCCTGCAAAAACTCTCCCATCAATCTGCCTGCGACACGTCCGGCTTTAAATCCGTCCTGTCCAATATAACACAATCGTTGACTTCCCTTGATATCTGTATTCACAGTGACGACAGGGATCCCAGCTTTCGTACATTGGTCAATCTTCTCTACAATTTCAGGTGTATTGATCGGACTTAAGA
This sequence comes from Agathobacter sp., assembly GCA_051880175.1. Classification (GTDB taxonomy): domain Bacteria; phylum Bacillota; class Clostridia; order Lachnospirales; family Lachnospiraceae; genus Roseburia. The sequence continues at coordinate 1,308 of JBJENM010000110.1, forward strand.
TCACTCCGTCCATTTTTTCTTTCAAGCATCGCTCCAAAGCTTTTGCCTGAGCCTCCACATCCGAATACTCGGTCTTCTGATAATCCACTTCTATCTGAAATGAAGTATAATTGCCGAGACTATCCTCTATACCTTTTTTTAGAAACATATATGCATCAACATCCAGCATGACCACACCGATGTGCAAAGGCTTGTCCTGCATCTGAAGCGCTTTTCCAATGGGATTGGCCTCATAATGACATTCCTCAATAATTTTCTGTATCCGCTGCCGGACAGGGTCGCTGACCCCCGGGCGATTATGCAACACCTTATCAACCGTTGACCTATGCACGCCTGCCATCTGCGCAATTTCTTTGATCGTAATTCCCATATCCTGTCAATGCTCCCTTCCATATCCATTTTGCTATACGAATGGGTATAAATTTCGTTGATTATTATAGCACTTTTTCACAAACGGGAAAAGCAGACCTACAGAAAACCATTGTTTCCTGCAGGTCTGACAACTTATTTGTTTCCAATCTTTTCTTTCTGTTTCTGCTCTCTCTCCAGAAGTTCCTTGATGATCGTCGGATACTCTTTATCAAGTTTGTAAAACAGAAGAATCACTATCATGATGATTCCCAGTAAAGCTACTCCGTAAATAAACAGATTCTGAATCGTTACAAGTGCTCTTTCAGATTGAGCAGCCATACTTCCCTCATAGCCGGCATTCTGCATGATAAATCCGATCAGTGCAGAACCGATTCCCTGCCCAAATTTCTGTCCGGATGTTGTCGCAGACTGAATGGCACCTGCGGTGCGAAGTCCTGTCTTCCACTGTCCATATTCGATTGCATCTGCGATCATCGTAAAGATCATTCCGAGAAT
>JBJENM010000111.1:0-9592 GCA_051880175.1 Agathobacter sp.
CACTTGGCTCTTTTTAATTAATTTTTGAATTTACACCATTATACGGGCTTTATCTACAGGCTAAAATTGATCCGGCGAAAACATACAATCGACCATAAAAAACGCTTAAAATGCCGCTTTTTTCATAGATTTTAGGTACTGGAAGAAAATCAACCGGCGAAATTATACAATTTACCAATTAAGCATGAATCAGAACCCACTCGCGTTTGTAAAAAGCGTAACGGTACTAAATTCGTAGGTAATTGCTCATTAAGTGCCGGCGCTTTTTAAACATTCTGATTCAAATAGCAAAATTCCTTCGAAGGAACACAATTCCGAAATTGGACATGATTTTTTCAGAGGCTTTGTAAAATGAGGCCTCTTTTTTGTTTAAAAAGAAAGATTTACAAATAAGCTACGTTTGTTATAATAAATGTATTAGTGTGTTCGAAACTACATAAATTAAATCCCATTTCGGGAACACAATTCCGAAATGGGAGCAAATTGATGATAAAGAGGAAATGTATGGGGAAAGCATTTTTTAAAAAGGGGAATGGAAATTCCGTAAGTGAGGCACCGGGCATCGAAGCGAGCGAAGAGCTTCTGGCTGCAAAGCAGACGGCAGAGGAATTGGCAGAGCTGTTGGATGGCCTGGAAGCACGAATTTGTGGTGTCTATGATGAGATTGCTTCGCTTTCCGGAATGATGGGAGAGGTGAATACCTCACTTCTTGACATGACGAAGAATATTGGTGAGATTTCGGAAGTGATGGAATCCATGGAGGAATCCTTCCTTGGCATGAGCGAGGAGTCACAGGATGGATCGGATTATGCACAGAACAGCAATGAAGATGCATATAAGATCATGGTGGATTCGGAGGCTGAGCGAAAGGAAGTGGAGAAGCGGGCAGAAGAGGTGGAAATCGCTTTAAAAGAGCAGATCGCAAAATCCCGTCAGGCAGAGCAGATTATGGATCTGACCGCAAATATTATGGAGATTGCAGATCAGACCAATTTGCTGGCACTCAATGCTTCCATTGAGGCTGCACATGCGGGAGATGCCGGAAAAGGCTTTGCGGTTGTTGCCGATGAAATCAAGAAGCTGGCGGCGGATTCCTCAGAGACTGCAAGCAAGATTACCGATATTTCCAATATTGTGGTGAGCGCGGTAAGCGGATTGGCGGAGGAATCACAAAACGTGGTTTCCTTTATGAAGGATAAAACAATCGGAAGCTATACACAGCTTGTGGAAGTCGGAAGGAAGTATCAGGGAGATTCCAAGATTATGTTTGATAAGATGCAGGACTTCTCCTTCATGGCAAAGAGTCTGACGGAACAGGTGGAATCCTCCACAAGAGCCATTGAGGCAATCCGCACAGCGGCGGAAGAGGCTACCGAATCGGTGAATGAACTGACCTTATGTATCGGCCAGGTTACGGATGAAATAGAAGATATAAAATCAGGGCTTAATAAATAGTGCGCAAAATGGCGCACTATTTTTTTAGACTTTTTTAAAAATGCTATTTACAAATGAAAAATTTGATGTAAAATACAAGTTATCTTTTTTCCATTTTTATGGGGACATTTCACAGACATTCGTCAAGAAAAATCCCGGATTTATTTTAACAGAATATTGCTATGACTCTTTTTGCCGTGCAAAACTTGTACGAGGAAAGGAGAATTATGAAAGAAATTTTTCAGGAATATGGCGGCATATTGATTACCGTAGTTGCGATACTTTCTGTCATTTTGGTGGTTGTTGCTGTAATTGGGAGCGATGAAAATGGAGCAATCGGAATCGCCTTTAAGGGACTGATCGATAGCTTTGTCGCCCGGGCCAACAGCAGTATCGGAATCGGAGAGTAGAGGTGGGACATGGAGCTTGGTAAGGAATATTTTGGCCCGCTTTTTCAATTTGTCTCGGACCCGGAGATTACGGATATCGATTTTAACGGAAGCGAAGTATGGCTTACAAATACTTCTAATGAGAGATATCTGGTTGACCCGGCGTTTGTGGAAGAGCATCTGACACCGGCATTTGTTGAGCAATTTACGCAGCGTATCGCAAATCTTGTCAGCGTTCAGTTCAATAAGCGAAATCCGGAGCTTGAGGCGGAGACCAGCGAGCTTCGGGTGACCATTCTGCATGAGTCTGTTGCAAGATCCGGTCGTACCATCAGTATCCGGAAAACACCCCCGATTATACGGATGACAGTGGAAAAGGCACTTACGGAGGGCTTTTGTAGTAAGGAAATTCTATCACTTCTGATCAACTGTGTACGAACGAAAATGAATTTTATTTTTTGCGGAATGCCGGGGGTTGGAAAGACCGAATCTGCAAAGTTTTTTTCCCAGTTTATTCCGGCAAATGAACGGGTAATCACTATCGAGGATACGTTAGAACTCCGGTATTCAAAAACAAATCCGGGAAAGGATTGTGTGGAGATGAAGGTCAGCGAGGATACCTTTGATTATGCAAAGGCCATTAAGTCAAGCCTGAGACTGAACCCCAAGTGGATCATGCTGTCGGAGGCCAGGTCTACGGAAGTAAAGTACCTGCTGGAAGGCTGGTCCACCGGGGTAAGAGGTATGACCACATTACATACCGATGATGTAAGAAATGTTCCGGACCGGATCTTAAGCATGCTGCAGAACCGCACGGATGCAGATCGCATGGAAAATGACATCTATCAGGCCTTGGACGTTGGGTTACTGATCCGTAAGAAAAAGGATGAAAATGGAAAGCTTTACCGCTATATTGACCAGGTGTGCTTTTATCTGAGGGAGGGCGGACAAAATAAGATCATTATGGTTGTAAATGATGGAAAATTCATACTGGAGCAGATCCCGGAACAACTGCAAAAAAGATTTGCCCGGGCCGGGATTTTAAATCCGTTTTCATGCAAGGAGGTAGGAAAATGAGCTATCTGTGCATTGCAGTACTTGTATATTTCCTGCATCTGCTTTTAAAACTGAACTGGTATATGACGATTGCGGTGGCAGCCTTTTTTCTGCTGGTGTATCCATTACATAGAAAAAAGCAGAGAAAGAAAAAGGAACAGGAAAGCAGTTTCTTTGAGGTCATGAATTATATGGATACCTTGCTGTATGCGTTTTTGCGGGAACAGAAGGTAGAGGCGGCACTGGCGGATGTATGTATGTCTCTGCCCAAAGGAAGTATGCGGGATGCGGCATGCGATGCCCATGATCATATGGTACTTACCTTTGATAATTCGGATGCAACCGCAGATGGACTTTCGAGGATAGAAGAACGTTATCCCTGCAAGAGGCTAAAGAGCATGCACGATTTTATGCTGCATGTGGAAGCCTACGGCGGAGCAATCGAAGAGACGATTCTTTTGCTGCTTTCGGATAAAAATAGTTACGAAAAGCGGATCAGACAGGCCATGGAAGAGCGGAAGAAAAGCTTCCGGGAGGTGGTAATGTCCGTATGCGCGTCTCTTTTGATCTGCGGAATGGTGCTGTACATTCCCATCGGCAATATGGATATCAGCAAAAACTGGCTGGTACAATTCTTAGCGGTTCTTGTGATCCTTTTGGATGATCTGATTATTCTGCAGGCTCAAAGGTATCTGGAAACCGACTGGCTGACTATAGATGTACTGGAAAACGATGTGGATTATGAAAAGAAAATCAAGGATTTTTATGCCTATGATGAAAAAAAGGAGAAAAAGCTGTCTGTGATCCTTGCAGCAATAGCGGGAATTATTGTTGGCATACTTCTGATTCTTCACAAGAACTGGGCGGCGGCAGGAATGATGGGACTTTTCTTAATCTTTTTGAATCAGCATAAGATTGGATACCGGATTGCAGAAAAGAACATCAAAGGAAATATACAAAGTGCTTTTCCGAATTGGTTAATGGATCTGGTTCTGCTTCTGCAAAGTGAGAATGTGCAGGTCGCACTGGAAAAATCAAGAGCTCATGTTCCCGGAGTCCTAAAGGAAGACTTAGAGGAGCTGGTTGCCCGATTGGAAATCAATCCGGAGGATGCAGAGCCTTACCACAGATTTCTGGAGGCTTTTGCCCTGCCGGAGGTAGCTTCCACCATGAGCATGCTGTATTCGCTTTCCATTGGAAACAGCGGAAATGCGAAGCGTCAGATTGCAGAACTGATAGAGAAAAATCAAAAAATGCTGGATGTGGCGGAGGCTGCGCGGATGAAGGATAAGAATAGTGGAATGTATTTACTGTTTTTAGCGCCGGTGGTAACAGCTTCCTTAAAGCTTGTGATTGATATGGCGGTTTTTATGTTAAGCTTCCTGTCCTCCTCATTGATTTAAGAAAGGAACAAACCATGAGTCAGATAATAAAAACATATATGGGAATTTTCATTCTTTTGTCCATTACGTTTGCAGCAGCAGGAATTCTGTCGGCTTTTCTTACTGTGGCAGATGCCCAGGATATACATCAGAATATGGTGAACGAACTGGAAAATAGTGATTTTTATCCGGAGGTAATCAAGGAATGCTTTTCCCTTGCACAAAATCGGGGATATAATCTTGAGATTACACTGTATCAGAGTGATTATACCAGTGTATGCTGTAAGAACGTGGATGAGGTTCCGGCTGATACAGAGGAGGTTGTTTACGCAAAGGTGGAGTTGCAATTCCCCTTGCAGCTTGCGTTTTATGAGTATGAGGAGAGGAAGAGCCTGTGCGCTTACGCACGATAGGAGGAAGATGAAACAGATTATTGAAGAATATGGGGTCTGTGCAATTTTGATATTTATTGGAGGAGTGATTCTTAAACTAATGCAAATACTGTTGGACCTCATATAGATGGGAGAAATAAAATGAAGGTTATATTTTTGAATTATGGGAGCACGATTTTGTCAATCTCAGGATTTATCATAGTTTTGGAGCTTTTCAAAAAGCTTCTTCTTGCATGCGATTCTGATTTTGCAGGATTAGTTGCATTTTGGATTGCGGGAGGATGCTGAGTGAAGGAATTATTTACAGAATATGGAGACATGGTCATTGCCGTATTTACGGCATGCGTGTTAATTCCTTTTTTTGTTGGAATCCGTTTTCCACTAAGCTTTCAGTCTGCAAAAAATTCTACAGAAGCTTTTCATAGCTATGCATCTGAGGGAAAAGTAGATATGGAATACCTAAATGTGCCGATGACTGAACAAAAGAGAGAAGTTGTTGACGATCATTTTCTTGCAACATTAGGGGATTCAGGGAAAGTACAATTTCAAATCTGCGTGGTGCTCGATGAGGAGGGAAATCGGCTTTATTCTACAGTATGGGAGGGAAAGGAGGAGCTTTTGTTTGGAAAACCGGGGATTTATACCGTGTATTTTAGGACCGTGGATGAGATCGGCCGTACACAGTATGGAAAACTAAAGATTCCAGTACAAAGAAAATTTGTATGAAAAATGTAATTATCGGAGTATTCGGAGGACTGATGTTCTTCTATACCATAATGATTTCTATCAGCATTTATTCGATTCAGAGCCACAAGAATGAACTGAAGAATTGTTTGTCGGAAATCGTGTGGCAGACATTAGACAATTACTATGTGCCAAAGATACTCAGAGAACATGATTATGAACCGGTATCGGAAGAAAAAGTTACAAAAGAAGTTACGGAGGAAATCGAAAGGCGGCTGCGTTCCGATTCCAATTATTCCATCACAGTGCTTGCCTGTGATATGGATATGGGAATCTTATCTGTTCGGGTGGATGAGACCTTTATGTTGCCGGGAGGAAAGGAAAAAAGCTGGAACTATGCAAAAACCGCCGTTGTGGAATAGGAGGAGAAGCATTCATTGAAAGAAAAAAGAAAACCTTATGGACGATTGCTATGCTTCCTGTTGGGAATTCTTACTATGCTGCTGTTTGGAAGCAAAGATACGATACTGGCAGATAGCTGGGAAAACGCATGTGAATATTATCAGACCTATGGAAACCGTGCGGTGTTTCGGGGAACCTCCTCGACGGATGGATATATATACTGTGGAACCCGTGGTGTAGAGGCAAACTCCGGAGTAAAATACAGAACCATTGGATGGAAGATCAATGTGGTAAACAGTTCCGGAGCAGTGCTGCAATCTCTTTATGTACAGTTGGGAGGAAATTATCTGCGTACAGTGAACACTGTTCAAGACGGAGATAGCATCTATAATCTCTATGCAATGCAGTTAAGCTCCTTAAAGCAGAGAATGAACGGAAGTGCCATCGCGGCGATGAATCAGGGAAGCTGTTCCATTGTTCTGGATGCCTGCATGGTAGTGATGACAAACGGTTCACTCGGGGGAACAATGAACGATAATGGAATAACCTCCGGCAGGGTTTATACTTCTTATGATGGAATGGCAAATGCAGCAGGCTGGACCGCCGCATCAAAGGAGGCCCTGCACAGTTATTTTAATAAATCTGTAGATGGACTTTTTTACAATGTTTCAGTAGGTGCAGGAAGTGGAATTGCAAGAGCAGAGGGAGGAGGAAGATATTGCTACGGAACCTATGTGACGGTAAGTGCAGCGCCTGCAAAGGGATATCTTTTTTCCCATTGGAGTGGTTCTATGGTTTCCTACAGCCCAAGCTATGGTTTTTATGTCAATGGGAATGTAACGTTGATTGCAAATGGAAAACCAAAGGTAACGGAGGTTACCTTCTGCCGGAATGTTTTTTCCGGGGATACAATGTCCCAGACAAGGCAATATACCTACGGTGTCTCAAATCAATATTTTGGAGATCTTGGATATACAAAAGAGGGGTATCACCAGATAGGATGGTCTGAAAATCCGAATGCAGACCGCGGGGAGTATGACTTGCACCAGTTGGTTTCCTCTGAATGGATCAATAACCGATATCCGAAGGTTACGCTGTATGCGGTCTGGGAGGTAAACACCTATCATGTTGCTTTCCATGGTAACGGTGCGCCCTACGGAAATGTACCCACCATCACAGCAAATTATGAGCAGAGGATTACCATGCCGCAAAATGGCTTTGCAAAGCCGGCGACTATCTGTACCTATCTGGGCTGGGGGCATGATAGCCTGGCCTTTGATCCGGATTATCTGATTCATCAGCAGGTATCCATGAAGGTGCTTGCAAAACAAGCCGGGGTATTGTATCAGGATGGCGCCACAGTCCTTTTGTATGCAATCTGGGACTATGCACCTGAGATTCATACCGGAGATTTCTATTACTCGCTTATGGATGCCAGGGAGGGAAAAATTACGGAATCAGAGCTTGCAAAAGGAGCATATGTGACCGACCGGGAGGATGGGAATATTCTCTATGGAAACAATGGGAGAAATTCTTTTCTTATTGTAAATTATGATGCGGATGTGTTTAGCAATTTAGAAGGAGATGATAAGGTAAAGATCATTTATGAGGCAGTCGACCATGTGGGAAACCGGGTGGAAGAAGAGGTTTGGATTCATGTTGTTGATACAACAATTACCAGCGGAAGAGGTGTGTTTGGAAAAATCAGGTTTGTGGACGAGCCATACTTTTCTTCAGAGGAAGGTCTGGTGCCGGAAGAACTTGGGGGCATAAAAAAGGACTCCCAATGGGTGCGGGACGAAAACTATCGAACAACACTTTGGGAGTCTGTAAAAAAAGCTAATCTTCCGTAGGAACCGGTGGAAGCTTAATGTATATTTTTTCAATACGGTTGTTATCTACCTGATCAATTCTAAGAAGAACATTTTCATCTGTAATGATGATTTCATTTTTCCCCGGTAAATGATCTAAGTGATCCAGGCAGTATCCACCGATGGTATCATAATTCTCGGAAGTAAATGGGAAATCCAGTTCATCACTTACGTCGTCAAGATTGGCAGAGCCTAACACGAGAAATTCGCGGTCACTTAAACGGGTAATATCATCCACCTCGTCTGTATCGTATTCGTCCCGTATCTCACCAACGATTTCCTCAAGAAGGTCCTCTAAAGTAATAAGACCTGCGGTAACTCCGTATTCATCGAGAACAATTGCAAGGGCAATGGAATTTTGGCGCATTTCTATAAAAAGATTTGCGGTATTCTTGTGCTCATATGTAAAATACGGTTCCCTTAAAATGCTGTCTATAGTAAAGGTTTCGGGGTCTTCACACAGCAGAAGATCTTTCATATTGATAATACCGATGACATGGTCGGTGGTCTCCTCATATACAGGAAGACGGGTAAATTTATCCTTTCGAAAGATTTCAAGGATTTCTTCATAGCTGGCATTTTTTTCAACAAAGGTCATATCGATTCGCGGAACCATGACCTCTTTGGCTTCGGAATCACCGAAATCGAAGAGATTATGAATCATATCCCGTTCTTCATCTTCAATGACTCCGGTCTCCTGACTGACATCGACAATCGTGCGAAGCTCTTCCTCCGTCATCTGTTTATCTTTATCCTTCGGGTCAACCCGAAGAAGAAACAGAATTGCCATGGAAAGCTTGTTAACAATAAAAATGACAGGAGTAAGTACCTTCATCAGAAGCTCAATCACGAATGCATAGGATAAGGACATTTTATCGGCATGGATGGTAGCTTTTGTTTTAGGGGTTACTTCTCCGAAGATTAAAATCAGTAACGTAAGTATTCCGGTAGCAATTCCGGCTCCCACACTGCCAAAATACTTGATGGCAAGGGAGGTGGCAAGAGAAGATGCGGAAAGATTGACAATGTTGTTTCCAATCAGGATTGCAGACAGCATTTTTCCGGAGTCTTCTGTAACGCGAAGCACCCTGTCCGCCTTTTTATTGCCGGCCTCAGACAGGGTACGCATGCGAATTTTGTTTACGGTTGTAAGTGCTGTCTCTGCCGACGAAAAGAAGGCAGAGAGCAGCAACAGAATAATTAACACAATAAGCGATGCTATGTCGCCAGATTCCATATATGATTCACCTCATAAAAAATATAATTAGTTTGCGTCAGTACTATAGTTTGGAGCTTCCTTTGTAATATGAATGTCATGTGGATGACTTTCCTTTAAGGATGCTGCAGAAATTTTAACAAACTTTCCATTTGCTTTCAGTGTCTCGATATCAGGACATCCGCAGTAGCCCATTCCGGAACGGATTCCGCCGATTAACTGGAAGACGGTATCTTCTAAGGTTCCCTTGTATGCTACACGACCTTCAACACCCTCCGGAACAAGCTTTCTTGCACCTTCCTGGAAATAGCGGTCCTTGCTTCCGTTCTCCATTGCGGCAATGGAACCCATGCCACGGTATACCTTGTATTTTCTTCCCTGGAATAATTCGAAGGTTCCAGGTGCTTCATCACAGCCTGCAAACATGGAACCCATCATACATACGTTTGCACCGGCAGCAATTGCCTTTGTCATATCACCGGAGTATTTGATTCCGCCGTCTGCGATAACCGGAATGCCATATTCCTTTGCAACCTCATAGCAGTCCATGATTGCGGAAATCTGAGGAACACCGATACCTGCAACAACACGGGTGGTACAGATAGATCCAGGTCCGATACCAACCTTAACGGCATCAGCTCCTGCTTCAATCAAATCCCTTGCGGCTGCTCCGGTAGCAATGTTACCTGCGATAACCTGAAGATCCGGATATTTTTCCTTGATACTCTTAACAGCAGTTAAGATATTCTTAGAATGACCATGGGCA
>JBJENM010000112.1:0-9586 GCA_051880175.1 Agathobacter sp.
AAACAAACTTAATATAGCTGGAAGATGAATTTACACACAAATATGGACTTGACTTACAGGCAAAAATTGATCCAGCGAAAACATACAATCGACCACAAAAAGCGCTTAAAATGTCGCTTTTTTCATAGATTTTAGGTACTGGAAGAAAATCAACCGGCGAAATTATACAATTTATCAATCAAGCATGAAGTAGACCCCACTTTCGTTTGTAAAAAGCGTTTAAACGTTCTGATTCAAATAGTAAAATTCATTCTCGGGAACACAATTCCGAAAAGGGAGTTTTTTATTGGACAAAAATTCAAATAGACAAATTCATTCCAGGGAAACAATTGCGAAAGTGGAGAACTTAAAAATATATAAAAGTATATAATAATATTGAAAATTATTCGCAACATGATATACTTTAGATAGAAGGAAGGGATGAAATACTATGACGATTGAAACGATGAATCAGATAAGGCAAGAGCGAGGCTACAGTTACCAGATGCTGTCAGAGTATTGTGGGGTTCCAGCGGTAACCTTGCAGAAAATTTTTTCGGGGAATACGAAAAATCCAAGGAAAGCAACGATGGATGCGATTGAGAGAGTGCTTTCTGCAGATGAAGAGATATATCAGGGGAAGGCATATACCTATTCTAAGAACGGAAGTGAAACAGATTCTGCTGTGAGAGAAGAAATAGTAGGGCTTTGGGCAGAGAAGCGTCAGGGCGAGTATACGCTGGATGATTATTATCGATTGCCCGATGATAGAAGGGTAGAATTGATAGACGGCAGTTTTTATGAAATGCTTGCGCCGTCGCTTATCCATCAGGATATTGTGGTCCATATGCACATGTGCATCTATCGCTATATTCAAGAGAAGAAAAAGCCTTGTAAAGTGTACGAAGCACCAACGGATGTGCAAATTTGCTGCGACAATCGCAATATGGTGGAACCAGACCTGCTGGTGGTATGTGGACGGGATAAACTGCGCAGATTTGGAATCTATGGAGCTCCGGATTTCGTGTTAGAGGTGCTGTCTGACTCTACCAGAAAAAAAGATTTGTCTGTGAAACTGGCGAAATACATGGAAGCAGGAGTGCGGGAATATTGGATTATTGATCCGGACAAAAAAATGCTGCTTGTTCATCGATTTGAAGAGGAAGATTATCTGCCACTGGTTCATGATTTAAGTGGAAACATGCCTGTAGCGATTTCAGGAGGAGAGCTTATCATTGATTTGGATGAAATCAGGGAGATTATTGAAGAAGGAGAAAAATTATAGCAGAATCCTTTATGGCTACAAAAGTATTTACTTGAAAAAGACGAAATAGTAGAAATGCTAGAACCACCAGGAAATTGTTGCTTCACCCGGTGGAAAGCGGTAAAATCCATAATTAGATATAGAACCCATGCACACAGAGACTAGGAGTATACCCATGGAAGTTACGTTAAAAAATCTGACAAAAAAATTTCCCAGCAGAGACAAGAACAATCCTGCTGATGTAATTGCAGTAAATCATTTTGATTTTACCATACCGGATGGAATGCTGGTGGGGCTTCTTGGCCCTTCGGGATGCGGAAAAAGTACAGCTCTAAATCTCATTAGCGGCTTACAGAAACCTACGGAAGGACGCATCTTCTTTGGAGAGGATGATGTGACGGAGCTTCCTCCGGAGAACCGGGGTATCGGATTGGTATTTCAAAACTATGCCCTCTATCCCCATCTTACGGTAAGGCAGAATATTCTGTTTCCTCTGCAGAATTTAAAGGGCAAGGACAAGCTTTCCAAAGAGGTCATGAACGAAAAGATGCTTGAGGCTGCAAAACTGGTACAGATGGATGGACTTTTGGAAAGAAAACCAAAGGAGCTGTCAGGAGGACAGCAGCAGAGGGTGGCAATTGCAAGAGCCCTTGTAAAAATGCCGAAGGTCCTGCTTTTGGATGAGCCCCTTTCCAATCTGGATGCCCGCCTTCGCTTGCAGACCAGAGAGGAAATCCGAAGAATCCAACAGGAAACCAAGATTACTACCGTATTTGTTACCCATGATCAGGAGGAGGCTATGAGTATCTCCGATATCATTGTGGTTATGAAGGAGGGGACGGTACATCAGATTGGAAAGCCTCAGGATGTGTATGACAGCCCGAAGAATCTGTTTGTGGCAAAATTCCTTGGCACGCCACCCATCAATGTGTTTGACGGAACAATCCGGGATGGCGGATTATACATTGGAGATGAGTGCATATTAAAAGTGAAGAGTTTAAAGGATTCTACGGGAAATGCACTCCGGGAAGATGAGACGAGACCGGTATATGTGGGAATTCGTCCGGAGGGCTTTGTGCTGTCCGAAGATGGCGCATTGACCTGCAAACTAAACCGGGTGGAGGTCATGGGAAGAGATATCAGTGTTGTTTCCACCCATCCCGCATCCCTGAATGAAACAATTCGTTCTATTATAAGTGCAGACAATAAGGTAAATACTGCAGAGGAATGCGTGAAGTTTCATCTTCTTCCCCATAAGGTATTTATTTTTGACAAGGAAACTGAGGAAAGAATAGAATTTGAGGCATAGCATATGAAAAAAAGATTACAAAACAGTGGTGCAAAAGCCTGGCTCTATCTGCTTCCGGCTATTCTGTTCTTAGGAGCGTTTATGGTATACCCCCTTGTGGATGTATTTGTCTATTCCTTTGAAGAGGGGTATAATTCCGCATCCCAGACCTATAACGGAATCGGTTTTTACAACTATTCCTACGTGCTTCATGATCCATACTTTTTGCAGGCCGTAAAAAATACGTTTATTCTGGTTATTATCACAGTGCCGCTTTCTACGGGACTGGCGCTTTTGATTTCCTTTGGACTTACCTCCATAACCAAATTAAGAGAGCTGTTCCAGACCATCTATTTTCTGCCCTATGTTACTAATACTCTGGCGGTCGGTCTGGTCTTTATGATCTTATTTAAAAAGACGGCATATTCCGATGGAATGATCAATTTGCTGATTCATGCCTTTGGAGGAGAAAGTGTGGACTTTATTGAGGGCCCTTATTGGGCAAAAATGTTCGTGCTTTGCTTCTATACTATATGGATAGTGCTGCCCTTTAAGATTTTGATTTTAACGAGTGCGCTTTCATCGGTAAACCAGGATATCTATAACGCAGCGAAGGTAGACGGAACATCAAAGGCAAGAACCTTTTTCCGCATTACCCTGCCTCTGATTTCACCAACGGTTTTTTACCTGATTATTACAGGCTTTATTGGCGCGTTTAAGGCATACAGCGATGCGGTTGCATTATTCGGAACCAACTTAAATGCGGCGGAAATGAATACCATTGTCGGGTATGTGTACGATATGCTCTACGGAAACAGCGGAGGATATCCCTCTTATGCATCTGCGGCAGCAATCCTTTTATTCTGGATCATACTTACGATTACCTGCATAAACCTGCTCATCAGCAAGAAAAATGTACAGTATTAGAGGGTGATGTGATGGGAAAAAATACAGATTATACGAGAATTGAAAAAAGTTCGAAGGCACGTCGAAGAATTGGAAACACAATTACCTATGTGCTGCTTAGCTTGTGGGCGCTTATTGTGCTGTTTCCTTTTTACTGGATGATTCTGACCTCTGTAAAAAGCTACAGCGCATATAACTCGGAGTATATTCCGAAGTTCTATACCCTGTCGCCGACACTTCAGAATTATAAGGATGCATTTACTGCCGTTCCTTTAGCGAAGTATTTTACAAATACCCTGATTTTTACAATTGCGACAACGGCAATTATGCTGGTGGTAATTACGCTGGCGGCATTTGCTTTTGCGAGGCTGGAATTCAAAGGGAAAAGTGCAGTATTTTTACTGTTTCTATCCCTGATGATGATTCCCAATGAACTGGTAATCATTACGAATTTCGTGACGATTACGAACCTTGATCTGAGGAATTCCTTTACCGGATTGATTCTGCCTTCTGTGACATCGGTATTCTACATCTATCTTTTGAAAGAAAATTTTGAGCAGATACCGGATACACTGTATTATGCGGCAAAGGTGGACGGAACCAGCGATTTGAAATACCTGCTCAAGGTCATGATTCCGATTTCAAAGCCGACGTTAATTACCATTACGATTTTAAAAGTGATTGAATGCTGGAATTCCTATGTATGGCCGCGGCTGATTACGGATGACCAGAACTATTTTCTGGTTTCAAACGGAATACAGGAAATCCGTGAAAATGGATTCGGACGAGAGAATATACCGGCAATGATGGCCGCTGTTGTGGTCATATCGGTTCCGCTGGTGGTGCTTTTTCTGATTTTCAGGGACAAGGTCATGTCCGGAGTATCCAGGGGAGGTACAAAGGGATGATGAAGTGTCGTTTGAAAAGAAATTACAGGATACATCGCCCGAAAAGAGCAGTTGGAGGAAAATGGGCAGGACGGGTATGCCTGACTGTGCTCATGGTTTTTCTTCTATGTAATCTCACCGCCTGCCATGGCTCAAAGGGACTGCCGGAATTTGAGATTCCGGAAAGCTTTGATACCACGAAAGAGTATGAAATTACCTTCTGGGCGAAAAATGATACGAACAAGAGCCAGACCATGATCTACGAGAAGGCAATTTCGGATTTTGAGGAGCTGTATCCGAATATCACGGTAAATCTTCGGCTCTACACGGATTATGGAAAAATTTACAATGATGTGATCACTAATATTGCCACAAATACCACGCCGAATGTCTGTATTACTTACCCGGATCATATTGCAACCTACAGAACGGGAGTCAATCAGGTGGTAGCCTTAGATGAGCTTATGACGGATGAAGCCTTTGGGCTTGGCGGAAGCGAGGTTCGTTTTGATGCCCCCACAAAGGATGAAATCATTCCTCAATTTCTGTCAGAGTGCCAAATCGACGGACATTATTATGCCATTCCCTTTATGCGCTCCACGGAGGCCTGTTACATCAATAAGACTTATGTGGAAAAGCTGGGATATACGGTGCCGGAGGTTTTGACCTGGGATTTTATCTGGGAGGTTTCGGAGGCTGCCCTGGCACAGGACGAACAGGGGAAATATCTGGTAAACGGGCAGAATGTGCTGATTCCATTTATCTACAAATCCACAGATAATATGATGATTCAGATGTTAAAACAAAAGGAGGCCGGCTATTCCACATCGGAAGGTGAAATTGAGATCTTTAACGATACCACCGAAGAGCTTTTATATACCATCGCAGAGCATGGGAAAAGCGGAGCCTTTTCCACCTTTAAGATTTCCAGCTATCCGGCCAATTTTCTGAATGCAGGGCAGTGTATTTTTGCGATTGATTCCACAGCAGGATCAACCTGGATGGGTTCGGAGGCACCGCTTAGTGATATTTCCGAGGATAAGATTGTCCAGTTTGAGACGGAAGTGAGAATGGTTCCTCAATTTGATCCCCAAAATCCAAGGATGATTTCCCAGGGACCTTCCATCTGTGTGTTCAACAAGGCTGATTCGGGGGAGGTGCTGGCATCCTGGCTGCTCGCACAGTTTTTGTTGACAAACGATGTGCAGACTGCTTATGCAAAAACGGAAGGGTATGTTCCGGTTACCAGCAAAGCCCAGCAGTCCCCGGAATATCAGGATTATCTGTCCCGGGCAGGGGAGGACAATAAGGAGCATTACCAGGTAAAAATGAGTGCAACCAACCTTCTGCTTACCCATTCTGAGGATACCTTTGTTACACCGGTATTTGTAGGCTCTGCATCTCTGCGGGATGCGGCCGGTCAGATGATTGAGAATACGGTTAAGGCCGTCCGCAGGAATCAGACCGTGGACGATGCCTTTATGGAGAAGCTGGAAAGTGACGTAATTTCACTGTATCGGCTGGATCAATTATCCGAAACCACAAGTGTGTCCATGGGAAAAAAGGATCTCGGGCCACTGCCAAAGACCGCGGTGATTTTACTTAACACCCTGGCAGTTGTATGGATTGGAATCCTTGTCTATGTTTTTGTACAAATGGTAAAAAGTAGGAAAAAGCAGGACAAACACTTGATTTATAAAAAATAATGGCTATAATAAGCAACGATAAATATTTTTTTCAAGAGAAGATGAAAAAGGAGAGACTATGAAAAAATTACTTGTTTTACTTATGGTATGTGTACTTGGTGCATCCTGCGTGGCTTGTGGTTCAAATAACGAAGCAACAGCACCGGAAGCGAACACACAGACAGATGCAGTAGTAGCTACTGAGGCACCGGCAGATGAGAAGTCTGAGGGCGTGATGTCTTATGAAGAGTATATGGCAGCAGACCTTGATACAGAAGTTGTTGTAGAGACTTATGTTCAGGCAAAGCAGTCCTGGTGGGAGGATAAGGCAACTGTTTATACACAGGATCAGGATGGCGCTTATTTCCTTTATAACATGGCTTGTTCTGAAGAGGATTACGAGAAGCTTACACCGGGAACAAAGATTAAGGTTACCGGATATAAGTCAGAGTGGTCCGGTGAAGTGGAAATCATTGATGCAACCTTTGAAATCGAAGATGGAAATTATGTTGCACCGGCAACAGATCTTACCGGAAAGCTTTCCGATGACACATTAATCAATTATCAGAACCAGTTTTTCTCCGTAAACGGATTAACCGTTGAGGCTTCCACCCAGCAGGATGGAACAGAAGCTGCATTCCTTTACAATTGGGATGGTTCAGGCGCAGATGGAGACGACCTTTACTTTAATGTATCAGATGGAACCTACACCTATACCTTTACCGTAGAGTCTTATCTTTGCCCGGCAGGTTCAGAGGTTTATGAGGCCGTTAAAGCATTAAATGTTGGCGATACCATTGATGTAGAAGGCTTCTTATACTGGTATGAGGGTGTGAACCCACACATCACTTCTGTGACAGTAAAATAGTTGACAGGAAGTTTTCCCCCGATAGATAAAAATCTGTTGGGGGAATTTTGTCTCAAAAGATTAAAAAGAAGGAGATTAGAAGCATGATTAGAGTTGGAATTTTTGGATATGGAAATCTTGGAAAAGGTGTTGAGTGCGCTGTAAACAAGAATAAAGATATGGAGCTTGTTGGTGTATTTACAAGAAGAGATCCATCTACAGTAAAGGTGATTACAGAAGGCGTAAAGGTATATAAGGAAGAGGCGCTTGCGCAAATGAAGGATCAGATTGACGTTCTTATCCTCTGCGGAGGCAGCGCAACGGACCTTCCGGAGCAGACTCCTAAGTATGCTGCAATGTACAATGTAGTAGACAGCTTTGATACGCATGCACGCATTCCGGAGCATTTTGCAAATGTAGATGCTGCTGCAAAGGAAGCAGGTAAAACCTGTGTAATTTCCTGCGGATGGGACCCGGGAATGTTCTCCCTGAATCGTCTGTATGCCAATTGCATTTTACCGGATGGAAAGGATTATACCTTCTGGGGCAAGGGTGTAAGTCAGGGACATTCCGATGCGGTTCGTCGTATTGAAGGCGTAAAGGATTGCAGACAGTACACCATTCCGGTAGAGGCTGCTATGGAGGCAGTAAGAGAGGGAAAACAGCCGGAGCTGACCACAAGAGAAAAGCATGTAAGAGAATGCTTTGTGGTGGCAGAAGAAGGAGCAGACCTTGCAAGAATTGAAGCTGAGATTAAGAATATGCCGAACTATTTTGCAGATTATGACACTACAGTTCATTTCATTACAGAGGAGGAAATGAAGGCAAATCATAGCGGACTCCCACATGGAGGAAGCGTAATTCGTACCGGAGTTACCGGTTTTAACAATGAGCATACCCATGTGGTAGAGTACAAGCTTACCTTAGATTCCAATCCGGAGTTTACAGGATCTGTTATCGCAGCATACGCAAGAGCCGTTTACCGCATGAACCAGGAAGGTATGACAGGCTGCAAGACCGTATTTGACATTGCACCGGCGTATCTGTCTGAGTTGAGCGGGGAAGAGCTTCGCGCTCATCTGCTGTAATTAATGCTTATTTTTATCGGAAATTATTCTTGACTTTTTTGAAAAATTTATTGTAAAATAACGACTGTTGAGTAGCGAAAAGCGTAAGTCCAAACCATGGATTTGCGCTTTTTTGTTTTGAAAAGGAAAGATGGTGGAAACATGGAAGAAAACAAAATGGGAACAGAACCGATAAAAAAGCTTTTACTTACAATGGGAATCCCAATGATTATCTCAATGATGATGCAGGCACTTTATAATATTGTAGACTCTGCATTTATTTCAAATATGCCGGAAAACGGAGAGGCAGCTTTGAATGCGCTGACCCTTGCCTTTCCTGTGCAAATGCTTATGGTAGCAATTGGCATCGGTACCGGTGTAGGCTCAGGGGCCCTGTTGTCGCTGAATCTTGGAATGGGAAATAAGGAAAAGGTCAATCGGATTGCAGGTAATACCTTTCTTTTATGCGGAGTTATTTATCTGGTATATCTGCTTTTCGGAATTTTTGGAGTACGGGTATATATTGAGAGTCAGACTACAAACCCGCTGATCGCAGAGATGGCAATTGACTATCTTCGTATCTGCTGCTGTATCTCAATGGGAATTGTATTTTTCTCGGGATACGAAAAAATGCTTCAGGCAACAGGACGCTCGCTTTTTTCAACCATTGCGCAGCTTGCGGGGGCAGTTACAAATATTGTGCTGGATCCGATTTTAATCTATGGATGGCTGGGAGTACCGGCCCTTGGGGTAAAAGGTGCAGCCTATGCAACCATTGCTGGACAGCTCGTATCTATGGGACTTGCACTTTTGTTCCATCTTAAGAAAAATGTTGAGATCGAAAATCATATTTCCTATATGAAGCCAAGCAGGAGTATCATAAAAGAAATCTACGCAATCGGTCTTCCTGCAATTATTGCGCAGGCACTTATGAGTGTCATGACCTATGCGCTGAATCTGATATTGGGAAGAATTAGCGAAAATGTGGTTACGGCATATGGGCTGTTTTACAAGATCCAGCAGTTTATTCTGTTTGCAGCCTTTGGTATGAGAGATGCGATTACCCCTGTAATTTCCTTCAATCATGGAAGAGGCGATAAATCGAGAGTAAAAGAAGGAATCAAATGGGGATTGATTTACAGCTGTGCGATTATGGCAATCGGAATGATGATTCTGGAGTGTTTCGGAAAGCCAATCTCGGCAGTATTCGGACTGTCAGGGGATACCAATGCACTCTGCATATCCGCAATGCAGATTATCTCATTAAGCTTTATTTTTGCCGGAGCAAACGTAGCCTTTCAGGGAATTTTCCAGGCATTGAATTCCGGTGGAGAATCCTTGCTGATCTCCGTATGCAGACAGGCGCTGTTTATTCTTCCGGTAGCATACTGGTTTTCCTGTCAGGCAGTGATGGATCATGCAAAAACCTGGAGAGTATGGGTAAGCTTTCCGATTGCCGAACTGGCAACCATGTGTATCGGAATACTTTTATTAGTGAGGGTGCTTAAAAAGAATAAAATTTGTTAATACTATTTGTGTGGACCAATCCAAAACATATTAAAAAACTCCCATTTCGGATTTGTGTTCCTGAATGAATTTGCATATTTGAATCAGAACACACTCTCGTTTGTAAAAAGCGTAGCGGTACTAAATTCGCAATAAA
>JBJENM010000113.1:0-9565 GCA_051880175.1 Agathobacter sp.
AACTATATACAGCGTATGGTTTTGTCCACAATGGTAATTTTATGCAGTACAAATTGTAGAAACTTGGGGTGGAGTTTGAAAAGCAGGTGTCAATAAGATATTGACATCTGTTTTTTTAAATAATATAATGACTAAAAATATGAAATTAGTCAAAAAGGAAATGAGAACGTGCCAAAGGTATACTCAGAAGAAGAAAGAAACACGATTATTTCAAGATTAAAAGAAGAAGCGAATATCCTTATGCAGGAAAAGGGTGTGAAAAAAACAACGGTTGACGAATTGGTAAAGCGGGTTGGAATTCCAAAGGGAACCTTCTATTTGTTTTATCCTTCGAAAGAAATGCTTTTATTTGATGTATCGCAGGATTTTCATAAGCAGGTGGATGACTATATTACTGCCGGGATCATGAGGATTGTGAAAGAAAAAAATATCACACTGGCTGGGAAGCTGGATTTTTCCGGTTGCGTGGAGGAACTTACGGATGTGATTCTTGGAGCAATGGAGATTACCTATTCTTCCTGTCTTCAGGTTCTTTTAAATCCGGAGTCCATGAACCTGATTTTATCAAAGCTGCCGGATGATGTGTTGGAAAAACACAGACAGGAGGATAAGGGAATAGGGGAAGGTGTCTTTGAGGAACTTGCCATAAATAACGGACTGGGCGTTGAAGCACTTGTCGGCGCATTTATGATGATAATTTTTGGCGGCATGTACAAGCGCGAGGTTGGTGAAGCAAATTGGCGGGACAGTATGCGCATTTTGATTAAAGGAATTGTTCTTCAATTGGTTGGATAGCAGAAAGGATGTCAGGATGAGTGAGCTTGTTAAGAACGTGATAGAGGTGAAGGAGTTAAACTTTAGCTATACAGAGGCCCCTTTTTTAACAGATGTGAATTTTTCTGTGAAGGAAGGCGAAATATTTGGATTTTTAGGACCTTCCGGCGCAGGGAAGAGTACACTTCAAAAAATACTTACGGGATTATGTACCTGCTATTCGGGCAGTGCAAGGATTCTGGGAATAGAGAGTAAACAACATAATAAGGGATTCTATGAAAATATTGGCGTTGATTTTGAGTTCCCAAGTTTGTACGAGAAAATGACTGCCAGAGAAAACCTCAGATTTTTTGCATCTTTATACAGTGGACCAACACGGGATATAGAGGAGCTTCTGGATTTGGTAGGACTTTTATCACATGGGGATAAAAAGGTAAAAGAGTTTTCAAAAGGAATGAAATCGCGACTTAACTTTATTAAGGCACTTGTGCATGAACCGAAGGTTTTATTCCTGGATGAGCCTACAAGCGGTCTTGATCCAAATAATGCCAGGATTATGAAGGAACTTATTTTGGCTGAGAGGGATAAGGGAAAGACCATCATCATTACCACCCACAATATGCAGGATGCTACAGAATTGTGTGACAGAGTGGTGTTTATTGTGGATGGTCAGATGAAGGCTCTGGATACACCGAGAAATTTTATTATGTCACGGGGCGCTGCAAGGGTTACCTACACGTACACAGACCACAATATGGAATGTGAGGGAAGCTGTCTTTTGACAGAACTAAGCAAGGACGAGGTCCTTATGAGCCTGATGAAAGAAAATAAGCTTACATCCATACATAGCACGGAACCCACTCTGAATGATATCTTTATTGAGTTAACCGGTGCACAGCTTTGCTGATTATGAGGGGATGCTTTTATGAGAAAACTTCATGTAATAAAGGGAGATATCATCTTTCAGTGGAAATATGGTTTCTATCTGCTTTACTTTATCATGACAATTATATATTTGACGATTTTTGCTTACCTTAGCGGGAATGTAAAAGATACGGTTGTGACGATTTGTGTCTATTCTGATCCGGCAGCGATGGGGATGTTTTTTATGGGCGCACTGATTCTTTTAGAAAAGAGTCAGAGAGTGATTAACTCAATTGCGGTTTCACCGGTTACCCCGGGTGAGTACATAGGTGGAAAGGTGATTTCCATCGGAATCATCTCTCTTTTGGTAGGCTTGATTTTAGTATCGCAGGGAAGTACTGACAGCGTGATAAGCAGCAGTATCGGCATCCTTGCGGGTTCCATTCTATTTAGCCTTTGCGGAATTATCGTTGGAACAAAAATAGAGAATGTGAACCAGTACATCGTGGGGACTTTGCCGTTTGAAATTGTGGGATTCGTTCCGGCGATTGCTTATCGGGCCGGATTTATGTGGAACGATTTGCGGATGCTGATTCATCCCGGATGCGCGGTAGTGAGACTGATTGAGGGAGACAAAAGCACAATGCTCGTATCAATAATTAGTGTTATTGTGTGGATTGCTGCATTGTATATTCTTGCTCTTTGTTCAACAAGAAAAATGTTTCGTACGGTAGGCGGAGTAAAACTGTAAGAGGTGGGAAAGGTTTATGGCAAAATGTGTATTGTGCTTTAGGCTGTTTCATCAGATGGTAAAGCAGATAGCAAGTGAAGCGATGCTGGTTCTTCTTGCTATCGCCCCCATATTAGCCGGTTCCTTATTTAAGTTTGGAATTCCTCTGCTTGAGACAAAGCTTTTGGCTAGGCTTGGCTATGGTGAGGTGTTAGTGCCATATTATGGATATTTTAACTGGTTATTGGCATTGTTGTCCGGTATGCTGTTTGCATTTGTCGGAGCACTTGTGGTACTTGGAGAGATTGACGATGGAGTAGCAAAATACATCTGTGTCACTCCCGCAGGAGCGGGCGGATACCTTGTTGCGAGAATTTTTCTTCCGGCAATTGTATCTGGAATAATTGCAAGTATCATCATTCCGGTTTTTTCTTTGATTCACATTGATTTAAAAAACCTGCTTATCATGATAGTATCTACGGTGCTAAGCGGAATTATCACATCACTTTTAGTAATTGCCATTTCCTCCAACAAGGTCGAAGGAATGGCAATCGGAAAGCTTTCCGGTGGGTTTGGCATGATTTTGTTTGTGCCACTTATCATAAAGGGACCGGTTCAATATGTGTTTTCCCTATTCCCGATGTTTTGGATTGGAAAATATATTCAGGATGAGACGTGGATTGCATTACCATTATCGTTGATTTTATTTGTGGGATGGATTTATTGTTTGATGAAAAAGTTTGGAAAGAGGATTTGAAAGATGGTATCTGAACGTGAAGAAAAATTTGAAAAAATGCTTTGTGCGGTTATGCAGGAATATGATGAGACCGTAAGGAAGCTGGAGAAGCTGAAAGCAGAGAATAAAACAAAAACTGTTACTTATAGGCAGTTGATGAGCACAAAGCTCACCCTTCAAAATATACTCTCAAGGTATGAAATCTATGGACTGCTGGATAAAGAATGAGGATAGAGAAGCTATGAAAAAGAATACAAGTGCTGTTTCTGTTATTGGTGGTGCGGATGGACCAACCTCGGTTTTTATTGCAAAGAAATCTCATAAACGTACATTAAGGCAGAAATTAGATAGGTTAATGTATCAAATAAGAAAAACCTATGTGGAGAAAACTCTTACGAGTGAGAGCCACAGTATGGATGAGGTTATGGAATACATTGTAAATAAATATGGATTTGTTGAGGCCGATAGAGACAGTGATGAAATTGCAGAGGAGTATAAACAGATGAGAGCATCTTTTATGATGCTATATGAACCGGAACTGTTGGGAGAATATGCTACACCTGTAAAACTCCGGGGAGAATCTCCGGAGGATGTGGAATATTGTTTGAAACAAAACGAGGAGCGAATAAAAAGGGCCATGGAGATTCCCACAACGGTATTTGATATTGACTTTCACAAATACGCAAAAGCATTTGACGACAGAAATGACAATATGGATATCATTATCGAGAAAAAATATGGCTATATTGGTGGTGGCGCCTCTGGAAATAAGAAGCTGATCAAAGAGTATCATCGCATCTATAAAGATGTATATAGATATTACGGCGTGACAGAAGATGATATCAAAAACAAAACGAGACGATATACTGATCTGGTAAAAATGTTGAGCAGGTAACGCCGTTTTACGTTGTCATTTCTTTTATGGTAGTTGTAACTTAATGCCATTTGGCGAGAATCCCCGTGCCTTTTTAAATGCCTTGGAAAAATAGAGGGGATCGCTGTACCCGCAGGAAAGCGCAGCAGTTTTTACGGAAGCACCCTTTTGAAGCATCAGCTCGGCCTGGGAAATGCGATATTCATCCAGATATCTCTTCGGCGACATTTGAAAGTGGGATTGAAAATCCCGATAGAGCGTCATGCGGTTGATGCGGAGCATTTGGCAGAGGGCTTCAATGTCGAAGCTGTTGCGATGATAATTTGTCTTGATCAGAAGAAGCGCTTCATCCAGGCGGGGAATGCCTGCCGCCGGGGATGGCAGAAAGCTTCCGGAAGGGGAAGATTCCTTTGAAAAGCTGCTTAGTATGGCACCTAAGAGACAGACTGCCTCCTTTTGCTCACAGTGATAGATATCCATTTGCTGCAGTAAGTCAAAGTAGGAGAGAAAACGTTTGGGATTTGGCGGAGCCAAAATGGGATTCTTCGGGGAAATGGTTCCGGAAAGAAGCAGCTCTTCTGCAAATTCTCCCTCAAAGTTTACCCATACATATTCCCAAGGGTCCTCCGGGTTCGGAAAATAATGAATGACCGAGTAGGGCCATATAAAAAAACACTGCCCCTGACCGGCGGAAAAGGTTCCATATTCCGTTTTTAAAGTTCCACTTCCTCTTTTTATGTAGTGCAGGATAAAGCAGGGACGCATACCCGGTCCCCATTCATGCAGGTCGCTGCAGTTTTGATATCCAACCTCAAGTAATGTCAAAATGTTCGTTTTTTCCATAATATCGTGCTATTATTCCATTTCAAGTGTGAAGTTTTTCCATGTATATTAAGGCTAGTATAACACAATTGATACCAAGATAGAACAAGAAAAAGGAGAAGCGAAATGGTTAAATTAACACCACCGATGGGATGGAATTCGTGGAACACGTATGGGGCGGATATCAATGAGACGCTCATCAAGGAAACCGCAGATGCGATGGTTTCAAGCGGACTGAAAGATTTGGGATATGAGTATGTTGTTATCGATGACTGTTGGTCCCTAAAGGAGAGAGATAAAGAGGGCAGACTTGTCCCGGACCCGGTAAAATTTCCAAACGGGATGAAGGCAGTTGCAGATTATGTGCATGAGAAGGGGCTCAAATTTGGGATGTACAGTTGTGCCGGAAACTTAACCTGCGCAGGATATCCGGGAAGCTATGAGCATGAGTTTATTGATGCAAAAACCTTTGCAGAGTGGGGCGTTGACTTTTTGAAATATGATTACTGTTATCACAGCAACATTGTTCCGGGAGCGATTTTATACCGAAGAATGGGCCTGGCTTTAGAAAACTGCGGACGGGATATTCTCTTTAGCGCATGTTCCTGGGGCGCAGATGAAACCCATGAGTGGATTAAGCAGTCCGGCGCATCTATGTGGCGTTCTACCG
This sequence comes from Agathobacter sp., assembly GCA_051880175.1. Lineage (GTDB taxonomy): Bacteria > Bacillota > Clostridia > Lachnospirales > Lachnospiraceae > Roseburia. The sequence continues at coordinate 5,471 of JBJENM010000113.1, forward strand.
GAGATATTTTTGATACCTGGCAGTCTGTCAAGGATCTGACAAAACAGCAGGAAAAATTGCATCCGTACAATGGTGTAGGCTGCTTTAATGACATGGATATGTTAATTGTCGGTATGCACGGAAAAGGAAATGTGGGGCTTTCCGGCTGTACGGATTTGCAGTATCGCACCCATTTTTCCATCTGGGCATTTATGGGATCTCCTCTTATGATTGGATGTGATGTGCGCGCTCTGTCAAAGGAATCCCTTGAGACGTTATCCTGCAAAGAACTCATTGAAATCAATCAGGATGTGCTCTGCCGCCAGCCATATCGCCTTTCCGGAATCTGGCAGAATGAGGATACCCTTATTTATGCAAGAAATCTGACAAATGGAGATATTGCCATCGGATTGTTTAATCTTGGAGTGGAAAAAGCCGTTGCCCGCTTTAATCTGGATGAACTGGGGCTGCCCCTTAGCACGGGCAAGACTCTTGATATGACAGATATATGGACCGGAAAAAAGGCAGATACCGCAAATGCTACCGTTTTCTGGGATCTGGAACCATATGATTGTGCAGTATTTCGGGCAAAGGTAGTGGATATAAAGTGATGGGCTGTACGATTTGTGGCAAAGAATTAAGCTTTAATGACATTGGCGCAACCAAAAAATTTATCAATCGCGGAGCAACCACATTTTTTTGCAAAAAATGTATTGCAAAAAGATTGGATATGTCTGAAGAGTTTATGGAGCAGAAGATCGCTTTTTTTAAGCAGCAGGGCTGTACACTTTTTTCATAAAGAGGCTTCCAAAAGAAATCCTACATTTCAATATGAGATGTAGGATTTTCTTGAAATCTTGAATCGATAGAATTAGAATAGAAGACAAATGTAGGTTTCTCTGATCGTAGAAAAGCGAGAAAATACAATAAATTCAAGAAGAAATGAGGAAATTCCATGAGTGATTACAAAATGAGTACCAAATGTGTGCAGTCCGGATACAGGCCGGGGAACGGAGAACCGCGCCAGATTCCCATTGTGCAGTCCACAACCTTCCGTTATGAGACCAGCGAGGATATGGGAAAGCTGTTTGACCTTGAGGCGGATGGGTACTTTTATACCAGGCTGCAGAATCCTACCAATGACTATGTTGCAGCAAAGATTGCAGATATGGAAGGCGGTACGGCAGCGATGCTTACTTCCTCCGGACAGGCAGCAAACTTTTTTGCACTATTCAATATCTGTGAGACAGGAAGCCATATTGTGGCATCCTCTTCGATTTACGGCGGAACCTTTAACCTGATTTCCGTTACCCTTAAAAAGATGGGAATCGAGGCAACCTTTGTTTCACCGGATTGTACGGATGAGGAGCTTGAGGCTGCATTTCGTGAGAATACAAGAGCGGTATTCGGAGAGACTATTGCAAACCCGGCTCTTACTGTTTTGGACATCGAAAAATTTGCGAAGGCAGCTCATGCACATGGGGTGCCACTGATTGTGGACAATACCTTCCCGACACCGGTAAACTGCCGTCCGATCGAGTGGGGAGCTGATATTGTGACCCATTCTACTACAAAATATATGGATGGACATGGTGCTGCAGTTGGCGGTGCAATTGTAGATTCCGGAAACTTTGACTGGATGGCACATGCAGACAAGTTCCCTGGACTTTGCACACCGGATGAGTCCTATCATGGTGTGAACTATGCGGAGAAATTCGGAAAAGAAGGAGCCTTTATCACAAAAGCCACCTCGCAGCTTATGAGAGACCTTGGATGCATCCAGTCTCCACAGCATGCGTTCTACTTAAATCTTGGACTGGAATCTCTTCATGTCCGTATGCCGCGTCATGTGGAAAACGGACAGGCAGTTGCAGAGTTTTTGGAGGATCATGATAAGGTTGCTGTTGTAAATTATCCGGGACTTAAGAGTGATAAGTATTATGAGAGAGCACAGAAGTATCTTCCGAATGGCGGATGCGGAGTAGTATCCTTTGAGCTTAAGGGTGGAAAGGCTGCTGCAGAAGTGTTTATGAAGAACTTAAAGCTTGCTGCAATCGAGACACATGTTGCGGATGCAAGAACCTGCTGCTTAAATCCTGCAACTTCAACCCATCGTCAGATGAATGAAGAGCAGTTAAAGGAAGCAGGAGTTCCGGCAGGCCTTGTTCGTATTTCCTGCGGACTGGAGGATAAAGAAGACTTAATTGCAGATCTTGCTCAGGCTTTAGACGCAATTTAGTTGCATGTATACTTAGAAGAAAAAAGGAAGCTAGGTCAGGATCTTTTCCTTGACCAGCTTCCTTTTTCATATGTAAAAACCGTTGCCTGACAGTTTTTTTGAAGACCATCGCCCCAGTAATGGGCAATATCATTTCCTTCCAGATAGCACATAAGTCCCTTGTTTAGAGCACCATGGGCAACAATGAGTACCCGGGCATCCTCGTGCTCCTTTGCCAGAGGTTCAATGACCTTTTGCATAAAATCTTTGGTGCGGGCGCAGACCGATTCGAAGGATTCTCCGTTTGGCGGAGCAACGTACTTCTCCGGATCAGAGAAGAAAAAGCGGTGGGGACTGCTGTCATTCAGCCACTCGTCAAGGGTGCTTCCCTCCAGATCGCCAAAGCTGATTTCTATGAGTCGGTCATCTACGATGAGAGGGCACTTGTGGTCCCTACGTATGAGGACAGCCGTTTCCTTTGCCCGCTGTAAGGGGGAAGAATAGACGGCATAAAGGGGAGTGTCTTTTAGCTCTTCCCCCAGAGCTTTTGCCGCAGCGCGCCCCTCTTCATTCAGCTGGATGTCGGCATGCCCCTGCACGCGCCCCGCTGCATTCCATTCGGTTTTACCATGTCTTACGATATACAGTTCCATAAAATCTTTATCCTTCCGTAGTAGCTTCTTCTAGCAGCTTTATTGAGTCTGCTACAAGCTGATTGAGAGAATTCTCTGACAGTTCATAGCTTAGGTAAGCAATTCCCTTATATAAAAAAGCAAGTTTTTCTTGTGCGGATGAATCCAATTCTTTTTTGCCAGCTTCTGTGAAGAAGTTATTTTGTAAAGAAAGCGCAATGTGTTGAATATTTAAAAGCACCTGTCTTTTTTTCTCCTGTTCTTCTTTAGGAGCAGTAGAAAGCTTCGTCAAATCATAATCGGAAGTGTTTCCACAAGGATGTTCGCAGGTAGCACAGGTAGGTGAAATTCGAAACTTTTCCTGTAATACCTTCTGCTTTACTGCTTCCATTTCTTCAGGGGTTGCATCCGGAAAACGAAGTGGAAACGACAGTGCTTCTATCACAATCTGGTCTGTGAGATTTGTCTTAGGATTATTATTGCATGCTCCGGCAAGCCCCACCAGAGAACTAAATATTCGATCCATATATTACAAACTGATTCTTATGAAAATCAATCAGTCCCTCCTTTTTCATTTTTCCAAGTTCCTTTGAGAGCGCAGTACGCTCCACTCCAAGATAGTCAGCAAGCTGCTGCCTGTCAAGAGGTATTGTGATATCCTTTCGCTTCTGAACAGCCACCTGCTCTGAAAAGTAAGAAAGCAAACGGCCACGAATGGTCTTTGAAGAGGTATGAAAAATGCGCCGCGAAAGGTTTACATTCTTTTGTGCAGCCAATCGTAGTAGATTGTAAACAAGCTGCGTTGCATCCGTGGAGGAGAATAGCTTATGAACAGGAATATATAAGATTTCACTATCCTCTATGCAGACGACATCCACACCAAGCGGCTGATTGGGAAGGCAGGCATAAGCCTCCGCAAAAATGTCTCCAGGACCGGAAAAACCAAGAATGCTTTTGTTTCCAAGCACATCAATGGATTCGACCTGCACCTTACCAGATAACACCAAACCAAGACTGCTTACCAGTTCTCCGGTATGAAGAAGGACCTCTCCTTTTGAATAATTCTTTGTGTAATATGAGATTTTTTGAAGCAACACCTGAAGCTCGCTTACGGAATATCCTTGAAAAAGCGGAGAATGTAATAAAAATTCGTAATTCATATGATTTCCTTAGAAACATGTAATTTCTGTTACTATTTGAAAATGTGTTACAAGAATGAATTTTGCTATTTGAATCAGAACGTTTAAAAAGCGTCGGCACTTAATG
>JBJENM010000114.1:0-9529 GCA_051880175.1 Agathobacter sp.
CGAAAAGCACTTCCAACTTCTTTTCTTGCCTTATTATTTTTCATATATTTGTCCTTTCATCAAATAGCAGCTGCATTTTCTTCTGCCTTCTTAAACAACTGATTCACAATAAAGGTAAATGCCAGACATTCGATCACAATGAAAAATGCCTGTGCACTTCCATATCCATACAACCCTTTTCTAAACAGATTGTTATACATAAGAGTTGCCGGAACCTCGCTTGCATGATTAGGTCCGCCACCCGTCATGACATAGATCAGATCGAAAGCCCGAAGGGAACCTGTAATGGAAAAAATAATACAAGTTTTCAAAGTGGGGGCTAAAAGAGGCAATGTGATTTTCATGGTAATCTGCCGTTTTGTCGCACCATCGATTCTGGCCGCTTCATAATAATCATTGGATATTGATTTAATTCCCGCATAGAAAATCAGCATATGGTATCCGATATACTGCCAGATTGCCGGAATCATCGTCGATAAGAACGCTGTTTTGGGCGTTGCCAACCAGGAATAATTGTAGTCCGTGAATCCCATAGAACGAATCAATGTATTTAAAAGTCCGTAGTCGCTGTTAAAGATTTTTAACCACAGCTGCCCGATCACCATACTGGAAATGACAACCGGAACAAAATATATCGTACGGAAAAACTTTTCCCCCTTTACTCCTCTGGCCAGACAAAGCGCCAGAAGCAGGGAAATCGGAAGCTGGATAAGTAACGATCCCATCACCAAAAGTATGGAATTCCCCAATGCTTTCGGGAAATAGCGATCCGCCGTAAACATTCGTATATAATTATCCATCCCGATAAACTTCATTGCACCAATCCCATCATATTCAAAAAGACTGTAAATTCCTGATACAATGAGAGGAATGATCGTAAAACAAACAAACAGAATCAGTGCCGGTAATACAAAAACCGCAACATACCGTTTTCTTCCCAACATTTTATTCATAAAGGGGCCTCCTTTTTAAAAAGGGTACCGCCCAAGGACGGTACCCTGCCTGTCACAATATCCTTTCTTTTATCACTGATTGATTGCCGCCTCATGTTCTTCCATAAATGCATCAATATCTGCTCCCGGCGCAAACAGCGTCTGTACCATTTCATTATGAATTGTAGCCGGCTCGGAATCCAGGGAGGTATCCCATGCGAGTACACCTGTTTTTCCCTCAGAAAGCAGATCTTTAATCTGAATGAACAGAGGATTTAATCCGCTCTCATCTGTTTCTGTTGTCCAGCCACTGAATCCGCTTCCCGTTTCATAAGAAGCCACACCCATCTTCTCATTGATATAAATTGCGAATTTAGCTGCTTCTTCTGCGTTGGCTGTGTTCTTATTTACCCAGAAGGACTCAACAAATCCGCCGCAATAATCCGTTTCATTTCCGCTTCCCGCAATCATCGGAATCTTCACTGCAACAACCTTTTCCGGATCAATCGTATTGGTTTCATCTGTGTAAATACCATTTGCATACCAGCTTCCCATCAATCTCATAGCCGCTTTTTCATTTCCGAAAGCTGCATTTGCATCATCGTTTGACTGTTCCAACGGATTGGCACCGAAAGCGCCCATATTGTATAATTCCACTACTTTCTCTGCTGCTGCCCGATAGCCTTCACCGCCAAACGGCTCTTTTCCTGCAAGCATTGCATTGATATGCTCTGCACCGACTTCACGAAGTGCCAGTGCCTGATAGATGAATGCCGCATTCCAACCGTCTTTAGCTCCCGAGGCAATCGGTGTCACACCGTCCAAAGCAGAAAGCTTTTCTACCGCATCAACCATCTCATCATATGTCGTCGGAATCGTTGCTCCTGCCTGATCGAATAAGTCTTTGTTGCAATATAAAGTCATATACCATGAGAACATCGGTACAGAATAGAGTTTTCCGTCAAATTCAAATGCTGTTGTAGAGCCTTCCAATATCCGACTCTTGGTATCCTCGGTTAAGTACTCATCCAGCGAAAGAAGCTTATCCGCATTGACCAGCTTCCTTGCCATGCCGGCTCCCCAATAATAGAACACATCGATACCACTCGCATCTCCTGCAAACTCCGCTGCGATCTTTGTCTTATATGCTTCCGTATCCAGCGTCTGCGTTTCAATGAATACATTCGGGTTGGCTTCCATATATTCCTTAACCGCCTCATCATACATTTTTTTCAACTCATTCGTATCATTTGACCACTGATGCCATACATTCAAAGTGACCGTACCGTCGCTGCTGTTTGTATTATTATCTGAAACCGCTGCACTTGCCTGATCTGTTTTCTGATTTCCTTCCGATCCCGATCCTCCGCAGGCTGTCAGACTCATTACCATTGCTGCCGACATAATGACCGCCATCATACGCTTAATTACTGTTGCTTTCATCCTTATTCCTCCATAAAATGTCTGTTTATGAATCGTTTCTGCGGTACCGCTTTTGCATGCTTTATCTTGTAAACTCAATATAACAAAAATAACTCTCCCGCTCAATTTAATATCTTGACCGAAAGAGTTAAAAAATTTACTTTTCTGTTTCTTTATATTCTTTAATTGTTTTGCCTGTATATCTCTTAAAACATATGCTGAAATAGTGAGGATCCCGAAACCCTATCTTTTCAGCAATTTCATACGCTTTATAATCTGTCGTGTCCAATAATCTTATACTCTCCTCAATACGTTTCTGCGTAATATACTCAATCAGGCTTATCCCCATTTCCTTTTTAAACACTCTGCTCAGGTAACTTTCATTAGAAAAGATACCAGCCGATATCGTCTTTAAAGACAATTGGGGATCATAAAGATTTTCATGTATAAACATAATTGCGCCCTCCACGACATGATTTCCCTTTCTCTGCCTTTTGCTCCTATAATACTCCATGATAGTATCCAGTTGCCGAAGGAGCACACTTTGCATTTCTTCAACACTGTTTATTTCACCTATCTCATTATACAGTTCTTCTTCATCGGTAAGCTGGATCAGACTCATTCCATATCGATTTAGTCCTGCTGCAGCCTTGGTCAGAAAGTTCATTGTCATCAAACGAAGTACCGCTGCACTCTTTACTTTAAAACACCATACCTTTTGCATATAATCCGCAACATAATGTTGAACCTTCTCCTCCATGCAGTTTTCCAGGCATAACAACAACTTATCCCAATTGATTTCTTCCGATACAGATTGCTGCTGCATACTTTTTTCATATTCATCATAAGTAATCATCCTGTCTTTTCCCAAATAAACAGAAGCGCTGACTGCATTTTCCGATTCCTTGTATGCCTCCGCGATACCCTCTATCCCCCGATGCCATGAACTGATTCCCGTCACCACGGACATTTCTTGTTCCAATATCCTCTCATGAACTTTTGCGGCAGTACGGTGCGCCTCCTGCAGCGTTTCCGTATCGTTCCTATCCATCATAAAAAACAAAAGACGGTTCTGCATGTAGTGTGTAAAACATAGGACATTTTTATTACAGCAATCGGTGAGCACATCATCTATCTTCCCACTCTTTTCTCCGTGAATATGTAAATTCACACAAATAAAGCCATCTAATAATTTTTCATAATTATACATAGCCAGTTTTTTGTATGTTTCTTCCTCTGTAACCCTGCCGGATACCAATCTCTGCAAAAAACTTTCCAAGACAATGCTCTGATCTGCCAGAATGCTCCTTTTTAATTCCTCAACTTCTGTCCTCTGTCTATTTTCCTGTTCTTTCTGCTCCTTAATCTTTTCCGCCACAGTTTCCATGTCCTGAATATTCACCGGTTTTAACAAAAAATCTTCCACACCGATACGTGCGGCTCTCCTTGCATATTCAAACTCACGATATCCGGTTACTATTACAATACGACATGAATCATTCAGTTTCCTTATCTCTTCCGCAAGTTTCAATCCGTCCATCCGCGGCATACTGATATCCGTTATGACTACCTCAGGCTTTCGATAACGCACAAATTCCAATGCATCTTCCGCACAATCGGCTTCTCCGATTATTTCAAACCCATTCTTTTCCCAATCAAAGCCCTGACGAATCAGTACACGTTCCAGTTTTTCATCATCCACCAATAATACGCTGATCCCCACCGATTCACTCCTCTCTCCGCTTTGTTCTGACAATAACTTCTGTTCCTACCCCAGGATCGCTGTTGATCATGAGCGGCTCTGATATCCCATAATACAGGATAAGTCTCTGTTTTAAACTATATAATCCAAATCCGGATCTTCCGGTAGCCGCCTTACCGCTCAGCACTTCCTTAATTCTTTCCTCGCTCATGCCTTTCCCGTCATCCGCTACAATCAATATAATTTCATCCTCATCCCCAAATATTTTTACGCTGATATGCCCCCAATCAACATTTTCTTTAATTCCATGATACACCGCATTTTCAACGAGTGGCTGCAGGATCAGTTTCAACACTTTTTCTTCCAGAACATTTTCATCCACATTATATTCCATCCGAATTTTATTATCATACCGAATGTTCAAAATAGTTATATAACTTTTGATACACTCAACCTCATCCCGGACGCATATATAATCTAGCCCACTGTTTAAACTGTTGCGATAAAAATTCCCGATTGCCTGCATCATTTTAAAGCAATTATCATAATCCTTCGTCAATGCCAGTGCTGAAGCCGCATCTAACGTGTTATATAAAAAATGCGGATTAATCTGTGCCATAATGATATCCAGTTCATTTCTGGCAATAATCTTTTCCTCTTCTTTGACTCTTTCCAGCAAATTTTGTATAGACTGTGTCATATCATTATAGATTTTTTGAAGATTTGTAATTTCATTCTGCGAATCATCTACCTGCATCAGAATGAATTTCCCTTCATCCACCATTCTCATATGCTTCTCTACTTTAGAAAGAGGATGAAAGATAAGGCGAGTGAGCCAGATAGAAGCTGCGACTGCAAAAAAAGCATTCAGACACAGAATTATGATCACCAGTGTCCCATAATATGGCGTCACTGCCCACATGGCATCCATGCCGAATATTCCTATCAATTTCCAGTCCTGAATTCCGATATCCTGCATAATGACCAGTTTTTTACCATCCGCAAATTCATGCATCTGCCATTGATCCATCTTCCCCTGTTGTTCTAAAAACAGATCTCTGACCATGTCCTCATATGCATTCGGCTTCACAATATAGTTCCCGTCATGATCAACAATGCAGAACTCACTTTCGTATGTTTTATGTACCCCTTTAAAATAATTTTGTATTACTACCGGATCAATTGTCACCAACAGCAATGCCCGCGGCTCATAGGTGTTTTTGTCACGGATTTCACGGACATACGTAATATAATCATTGTTTTCCCAATACTCAATGACCCCTTCGCTTTGATGAATAAAAAAACCGTTCCCTTTCTGTTTTTCCAATTGATGATACCATGTTGTATCCGGTATTATCTTGGTATCTATCTTTTTGGGTGCTTTTTTGTATGATCGATAGCAATTCAGATGCCGGTCAAACACATACACACCCGATATATAATCTCCCGCCACAATCGTATTGCTCAGACTCCGGGTAATCTTCCTGTTATTGTCCGCAGTCACAATTGCAGAGCCATCCCCTTTTAATGCTTCCTGAATATCATCGTCAAAATAGACGTAATCGGAGAACTGGGTTACATTTTCAAAAATCAATTTCAGATTTCCGCCTAATGCTTCCAAGGTCTGCGTACCGATTACGCCTACTTCTTTTTCAATATAAACAGAATTCAGATGATAAAGTATTGCATAAGTAATGCTGACAGATATTAACAAAGTGAACAAATATATAATAACGATCTTTGTCTTGATTCTGACATTTTTCCATACTTTTTTTACTCTATCCATTGTTCCCCCGTTTTCAATATCCTCTGTATTCTGCTCTGAAACGCTCTATGTCCTCTTTTGTCAGTAAACATATTGGAGAATTTTCATCACAAGTATTCCGGTTTTCCACAATCAGCACCGTTCCGCGTTCATCCAGAATGTGATTGTGCCAGAAACCTTTTTTCACATTATACACCTTTCCCTTTTCCAGCACCAGTGCCTCTATTTTCCCCGGGCGTTCTCCATTGCCGGCCAAAAAGAGTGTGCCTCGTCCGCTTACCAGCACAAATACTTCATCTGTCTGATCATGCTTCTGCATCGACCGAATGCTTTCGACCCGAACATCCTCGCAAAATGTCAGTACTGCCACACGCCATTCTCCATAATCCGTCAATGGCTCGTATCCCTGCTTGGGAAAATTTACAATCTCCATCCCCCGCATATGTCTTATTCTCCCTTCCTTTTGAAATTGAACCACATCCTCTTCATTCACCCTATCAATTTCATCATATTCCTATGCCAGTTCAATTCGTATTTTGTGTTCTTCCCGTTCGGAAAGAGCAAGGATATCCTCCCTTAGAATTTTGTGGGAATTGTACATTCTGTTATCCACCCAAATGCACTGAATATCATACTCCCCGGCCTCTTTTCGGCTCTTATTCACATAGCATATCCGCAGTTTCCGCTCCGCAAAGACAAAAGAAATCGCCGCTTCTCCCTGTGCATCAAACTGTTCTGCCAAAAGCTGAGGATAAAAATCCAGATCTCCCTTGTTTCCCCTGATACCAAACATTTGCGTAATAACCGTAAGTAACAGCCAGCTCGCTGCCCCTGTCAAGTAGTGATACAATCCTCTGCCTCTGGCATCAATGTATTCCGGTATCCCGGGATAAATGTGACTCCTTTCAAAATCATTACAATGCGTAAACAATGTTTTCAGCACCTGATATCCTGCAGCGGATTTGTTTCTTGTATAAAGAGCGTTGGCATACATAACTGCCATATGGCAAAAAACAGCGCCGTTTTCCTTATGACCATAAGCAAAGCCAAACATTCTGCCGAGATCCGTTTTTACCTCATGAAAATCTGTATTCAGGCAATATCCACCCGCTTCACTACGGTATAAATAACGGTCTGCCGCACAGATTATCTTTTCTATCTGTTCATCTGAAGCAGTTCCGGACATAATGGAAAACACCTGACTGGTCAGCATCATACGTCTTTCATTATCGAAAATCCCCTCGACCCTTCTGCAATGATTATCATAATAGCCATTGAACCAGCCGCATTCTGCATCCTGTTCTATCCATTCTTTATGACAGATATCTGATTTCATCCACTGTCCCATAAAGTGCAGTCTTGCTGCCAATTCTGCCGCCGGAATCTCAACCGTCTCTCCACTCAGGACATGCATACAAGTATCGCAGTACTCACTTAGCATCCGTTGTTTAGCCTGTATATCAGCAAACCTGTCATTTTCAGCACTCAATAACGGAAAGATCTCCTTCGCTATTGTAAAGGATTCATGCCCAGCTTCCTTAAGCACCTCAACAAATCCGGCAAGCCTTTCCAGATTGTCTGCATACATGTTAGTAAACGCTACACTTTCTCCATGCTCGGAAGCCATGTCCAATGCATCATTCCAGTCTGCACCCCGAAGCCTTATATATCCATGCTCTCCCACGTCATAACACGCTGTTACATTCTGCAATAACAAATGTTCCAGCAATGTACCCTGATACACGCTTCCGTCACTGCACCTCAACTGATTTCCCTGCTTTTCATCCCACAAAGGATCCTTTTTCTCCCCACGGCTAATCTGCATATCCTTAAAATAAACCTGTTTCTCCAACAGCAAAGCAATATCTCCCGTCTGCTGTATATAAAGATCCGTCGTAAGCATCGGCCACATTCCATGATCCATCCAGACTCTTGTAATATTGTTTCGGTCTGCAATAAATTCGCCCTGTTTCTTTCCGATGATCGTTGCATTTGTTCCGTCGATCCTCACCCCGCCGAAATGATTAAAAAGCTGTCTGCGAACATCTACCGGATCCAGCAAAATGAGAGCCAGACAATCCTGCCATAGATCCCTCCATCCTCTTCCACCCTTACCATAATCATGATGCGGCAAAAAAGAACATCCATAAAGTCTCCGCAAAATAGGCTGAAAGCTGACCCAGCGCATCCAATTATTAAATTTCTTATCTCCGGAAAAACATCTTACGCTGACTTTCTTTTGCCAATACTCCTTTGTCTCCTGAAGTTCTGTTTCAAAACGCTCTTCCTGCAAATACTCATTAGCTGTCTGCAGTAAATGCTCCTCTGATATGTCCATTCCCATGACCAGATAAATACTGCGACTCTCTCCGGGATTAAGTGTCTTTTCCTCGAATCCTATGGCACCGATTGCTTCATATCCTGCATATTTCTCACCCGCTTTTGCAAGAACCCATTCCTTTTCCTGTATGGAATGCGGATTTTCAAAACTGCCGCCCTCTCCGATAAAGTCTTGCACAAGCGGAATAAAACCGTTCGCCTTCTCTTTTTCGCTACCCGCAAACACCCCATATACCATCTCGTTTTTCTTATGTCCACGTTCATCAAATGTGAGTGTCGGGTTTACCACGATTCCATCTTCGGTCGTATGGATTCTATGCAATAATGAGGTCACGTGTCTATGATCACGAATATTGTCTGCCGACCTGCCGTAAATTGGAATTGCCGTCATAAGCTGCAGTTTCATCGCTTGATCTGATATGTTTTGAATTTTTACTTTCATACATTCTATTCTGAGGTCTTCATGTGGAACATAAGAAACCACTTCTGCGCTGATTCCACTCCTATATGACACACGTGTCACCTTATGCCACATAAATCCCGCTTCCAATTCCGTTCTGTCCCTATCTTCCTCAAAAAGTTCCGATTGCTGCAATGCAGATCTTCCACTTACGGACCATAACTTTCTCCCATTGATTCTGCACCATACATTCCGTGTGCTCTTATTGTTATGCAGATTTTCACTACTAACCGGCTCAAGTAAAAAAGTATTCTGATCACACTTTATGTCTCCACCCAGATCGGGCGTGATACTGCTTAAAATTCCTGCTTCATTTGCCATTGGAAAATACAGATAACTATATTGCTCCGGATCCTGCAAAATAAATGTTCCGTCATCATTCAGATATTGATAGCCTTTCATATCTTTCTCCATTCTGCCCGCTTTCCAAATAAAATACATTCCGTTCTGATTATAATCGCGGACTTTTTATTTTTTTCAGTATAACGGAATACAGCGAATGAAAGAATTTAATATTTTGACATCTGTGTGTGTTTTTTTTACCTCTTTCCTTTTTAATGGAACCAGCAAATCAGTCTGACTGCCCTCCCGCCTATTGAATCCAAATAAGCAAATGACACAGCGTACATGCCGGACGCATAGGATAATTCATCATATGAAATCGGGAGGTATCTTACGATCATGAGATTACATGCGAAAATTTACAAAAAAATCGCCGCATTGACCTTTTCTGCCATCCTGCTCGCGCTGTCACTGGCAGGCTGCGGATCTGCCGGCCAGGCGACAGGCGGCGACGCAGCTTCCAAAAAAGGAAGCGGTGAACCGCTCGTGCTGAATGAAGTTGCCCACAGCATCTTCTATGCGCCGATGTATGTTGCCATCGAGGAGGGGTATTTTGAGGAGGAAGG
>JBJENM010000115.1:0-9512 GCA_051880175.1 Agathobacter sp.
GGTCACCTTCAAGTACTTTTTTTATTTTTATCACATTTCGGAATTGTGTTCCCGAGAATGAATTTTGCTATTTGAATCAGAACGTTTAAAAAGCGTCGGCACTTAATGAGCAATTTATTGCGAATTTAGTACCGTTACGCTTTTTACAAGCGAGAGTGGGTTCTGATGCAAATATGCAAATTCATTCGGGAACACAATTCCGAAATGGGAGTTATTTTTCCAAACTCGCTTGTGAAGATACCGAAAAATACTTTCGGATTGCATCATATATAATAAGCTGTGTATCCTCATTTGGCTCAATGATCTGATCCTGATCTGTACAACGAATATAAGTCGGATCCCAGAAATACGTATCTAAATTCAATCCCTTCTTCTTTTCATAAAACAGGGAATTCCCAAGAAAATAGTTTGGTGCATTCACATTCAAATAATGTAAAAGTGTCGGCGCCATATCAAGGGAATTTCTTCCCTCTGCATCAACGTTTGCAACCGGACCACCCGCTGAATAAATAAAAAACGGAATCTCATCCACGTCAGAGCATGCTCTCTCATATTGTGGAAATGCATCCAGAAAATCCTGATCTGCGTAGGTTGCATGATCAGCAGTAAAAACTACTATCGTGTTTTCCGGCAAAGAACTATTGTTGAATTTGTTCATAAACTCCCCAAACTGATAATCTGCATTGTAAAAACGATTCAGCACACGGTCTGCTCCATCCCCATATATCTGACTGAACGTATCCAGGGATGCATGTGTTCCAAACGTATAGATAGTTATAAAAAATGGTTGATTTTTTTGCTCATTATATGCAATTGCCGTATCAAACAGCATTTCGTATGCGGTTTTATCACTCAATGAATCTGCCGCCCCATCGCATTTTCCTTTATCGGAAATCACCTCATCAAATCCCATATTTTCAAGATAAGATGTAAATGTTTTATTAAATGGTTCCGTATTAATCATGGTAGTCCAATATCCCTGGTCTCTCATAATGCTTTGCAAAGAGATTAAGTAGTTTAAATCATCATCATCTCTTTGATGCCCGGAATACAGCTGTCCGATGATCCCCCTGTAGGTTGCAAACGTATGATTATAGTAATTTACAAAATTAAGGGAATTATTCTGATATTCAGAAACATTCGGCATAATATTGCGTTCATCCTGTACCACGCTTTCAGACAGGCCCTCCGTAAATATCAGAATGATATTGGGCTGGCTGATATTACAGGAATATGCGCTTTGGCCGGAAACCTCATAGATAATTCCGTCGTTATGGAAGGTTTCAAGTGTGTCATCCCCATCCCATTCTGCATTGGAATACAGGGAACGCTGCATGCTCCATTGTTCCACCAGTCCATACACCGCCCGCGTTGGTGAGTATTTGGCACCAAAGCAGATAATTGCACATATTTCCAGAATTGCTGAAATTCCCAGCATACCAAATTCAAATTTTTTTCTTATTTTCACTTCGGTAATCGGAAAGAATGAACAAATGATACAGCCCAGCACGCCCACCGTATATGCAAAAGCTCTTCCCTCCAGATCTCTGACAGAATTGATATTTTCCAGCATGACATAGGTCACATAACTTCCGCCAAAGTATAGAACCGTATATTCTGCGTTTAAAATCAGAATTAGCAGAGAATTCAGCCAGTTAAAATGCCTGTTTAGGGAAACAAGCAGGTTGCTGATCAGAAAAATGCAAAGAAGCTCTATTTCTCCCAAGATCACATAACTGACATTTCTGCAGGAGCGGTAGGTATATATAATCAATGCAAAGGAGTATAAATACTTCAGTGCAGTAAAAATATACTTCCTTTTCGCCCATAGTTTTGTACACAAATTCTTTAAATCCATACTTTACAGTCTTTTCTCTTCCGTTTTCTATTTCTTATCCCTGTAGCAATAACTCAATCTTATTCTTCATAAGTTCAAATGCCACATCATTCATTCCGCTGTTTATCACAATGTCCGCCAGATACTTGGTCGGCTCCACATAAACATAGTGCATAGGCTTGACCGTGGTAAGATACTGTCGCATAATATCCTCCACATCCCGTCCTCGTTCCTTTACATCCCGGACTACACGGCGGAGAATTCTCTCATCCGCGTCAGCCTCCACATAAACCTTGATATCAATGAGGCTGCGAAGCCTCTCGTCAGCCAGTGCAAGGATACCTTCCACAATAAGCACCCGGCTTGGTCTGATTGTAATTGTCTTATCCGAACGATTATGTACCGTGTAATCATATACCGGACATTCTACGGATTCCCCATTTTTTAATTTCTGAATGTGCTCAATCATTAACTCCGTCTCCAAAGAATCCGGTGAATCATAATTGACCTTTTTGCGTTCTTCAAATGGGATATCGTTCTGGCATTTATAATAATTATCATAATAAATAACGGAAATATCATCTCCAAAGGAGGCCTTTAACCGATTGGTAAAGGTGGACTTTCCGGAACCTGTTCCGCCAGCAACTCCAATAATTGTACAATCCATTATCTCTCTCCATTCTAACTTAAGACAATAAAACAGGACGTTGGCAAAAATTCCAACGTCCTGTATTTTAACATCATTTTTGTTTATTGTAAATCTTCATCTGTAATAAGTTCACCGGATTCAATCTTATTAATCAGCTCAATTGCCTTATCTACACTGCTCTGATCCGGAATCATTACATAGGCTCTGGTGTTCGGAACAGAGTAGGTGGTTCTGCTGTCTCCCGTTCCGGTAACCGCATACTGTTTGATATCCCATCCACTCATATCAGAAAGCTGCATACGAACAAGTGTGGAAATATCGTCCGAGCTCATATTGGTAACAAACATACCCTCCAGACTCTTCATTATATCGCCATATTTTGAAAGAATGGTTGTACCGGATGAGCATTTATCAATGATTGCCGCAACAACCTTCATGGTATTTCGTCCACGGGCATTATCTCCGTCCGCAAAGGCATAACGCTCACGAATGTATCCCAAGGTTCCCATACCATCCAGTTCATTCTTTCCTTCCTTAATATGAACATCGTAATGGAGTGTGGTAAAGCTCTTTTCCGATTCGATCGTAATTCCGCCGATGGCATCCACGAAGGTCATAAAGCCTTCAAAGTTGATCTGCATGTAATACTTAATATCTGTATCATACAGATTCTCCAAAGTATCCATGGAGCAATCCACGCCATAAATTCCACAGTGTGTCAGCTTGTCACAATCTCCGTTCTTGCTGATAGAGATTGGCACATAGTAGTCACGAGGTGTATTCACAAGAAGCACCTGATGCTGGCTTGGATTTACAAATGCCACAATGTTTACATCGCTTCGGCTGGTGGAAAGCTTCGTGCTTCTGGTATCCGAACCGCTTAAGTAGATTGCAAAGGTATCCTCGGTGATATCGAAATCCTCATCCACTTCTTCCTCTACTATCGGAGTTTCAATAACCGTCTCTATACTGTGTTCATAAATAACTCTGGTCTGCTGTGTAAAGGTCTCATACCCCTCCATATCGGAGATAATCTCTTCATAGGAATAGTTTAACAGCATGGCATCAATCTGCCCACCGAGAAGTGCATCAACGGTGCTAAATACATCTTCAAACTCTGTTACAGAGATATCATGTCCAACCTCTTTTTCAATGGAAGCAATGGTCTGCATGGAATTCTCATAATCAAATCCGGATGCCATTCCAAAGCTGTAATCTGCCGCATCCTTGACGGAAACCGCCGCATCATCAACTCTTACGTATACCGCAACCGTATCCGTAACAACGGTTTTTTCCATAGTAATATTGCTGATCGTGGAGTTTAAGGTTCCAAGATAATAGCTGATCATCCAACAAATAATGATTGTAAATACGGAAAGAGAAGTTCCCAGCCCTCTCTTTAAATAAAGCGCCTTCTTCGGTTGCCCTTTTCGCCTTCTTACCAGCACCATTAAGGTAAATGCAAGAAAAAGCATGACCCACAACACAACAACCAGAAGTAAGATATAGGTCGTCGGAATCATCTTCGATGCCAGCACCTGAACAAGTGCTACAACACTTAAAATAATCTGAATTAATAAAATAATATATGCTGCTGTTTTCCAGACAGCCTTTTTCTTCTTGCCCGCCGATGATGTTTGTCTTTGTGTACTCATAGCTTACGTTCCTTTCGAATTTCCCGTATTCTATTCTTCAAATGATGATAAATCATCCATCGGTTCTTGATCATAACCCCCACCGAATTGTGTTCAAAATCCGAAACGGCATTTTCATGCCTACGATATAATAACAACTTTTCCGGTAAAAAGCAAGATTTACCAAAAACCCTGTCGCTGACCATCCCAATCCACTGATCATGCATCGGGATATCCTTTGGAATAGGAACCACCAGGGGAACCAACTCCTTTTTGAATGCCATACAGCATCCCATATACCGGTTTTTCACCAAATTCGCCCACACACCGGGTCTCGAACCCCGATAGGCAAAAAACGAATCCATAATCGTATCGCTTAAATCTGCCCCCACCACTTTTGCATCATGGATGACCAGATATACGTCTTCTGTTGCAAAAGCTTTCATAACTTCATTAACTTTATTTGGCAGCCAGATATCGTCCTGATCGGACAAAAAAATATAATCCCCTTCACAGGCCTCTATCACGTATTCAAAATTAGAAATCACACCCTTATGAGGCCCGTCCAGCAGGCGGATTCTGTTGTCTTTTTCCTGATACTGCGCCAGGATTTCAAGGGTTTCATCCGTCGATCCATCATCGGATATGACAATTTCATCTTCCCCGGACAGATTGTCCAGTATGGAATCCAGCTGCCTGCGAAGATACTTAGCACCATTATATGTTGCCATTGCCACGGATACTCTCATTGTAAAACGGATCCCCTTCTTCAAAATATGCCGCCCAGCGCTCAAGCAGCCGCATCCGGGCAGACTCATTTTCTCTGAATACCTGCTTTTGACATGCAACCACCCGGGCATCCAAAAGCACCTGATATCCTGCATCTCTCAAACGAAATGCAAAATCTAAATCTCTATATGGCCTGGGAAGACCTTCCTCAAAGCCACCCACCTGTTCCAATACACGTTTTTGAATCACACAAAAATCCAGACTGCAGGCGCTCACATTCTGTGGCACAACTGCTCTTCGAAAATATCCCTTCCTGTTCGAAGAAATACCTTCAAAATTGGAAATGATTCTTCCATCCTTCAAGAAATGATATCCCACAGAACAAACCCTGCCACGGATTCCCTTTGAAGTAATAAGCTTACCGCCAATCATCCCAACCGGCTCTGTGTGTCCATAGGCATCCAGAATCAGCTTTTTCGCCCAATCCCCATCGACCGGCCGTACATCCTTTCCCAGACAGATGACCCAGTCCTCCATCAAAAGGTTAAGTTCCTCCGGCTCACAGGTTCTTTGAAGCCAAATATACTCCCGTCCTTTTGCCGGCTGTGCCGTTATCTTCACCGATTTTGCGTCCGGCAGAAGCTTTTCCGTTACCCGGTCTAAGTGTGCCTGTACTGCCCGGATTCCCGCCTCATAGGCATAATCCTTGTTTCCGGAAAACCCGGCGGTAGACAAACCGTGTACTCTCCAATGATACACTATTTTCCCAACATGCGCAATCTGTTGTTTCTTAAGATTTTCTGAACACCGAAGCACAAAATCATAGTCCTGGGCACCGTCAAAGGCACTATTTAAGCCCCCTACAATATCTAAAAGTTCCTTCGAAAAAAGGACAAAATGGCAGATAAAATTATAGTGATTTAAGAGTTCCTCATTATATTCTGTCTTAAAATGCGGCTCATAATGCATCTGGCCTGTCTCATCCACCTTATCCTCATCGGAATACAAGAAAAGCGGTCGTACTTTTCGGCGGTTGATTTCAGAAACCATCTCATACAGTGCATTTTTTGCCAGCAGATCGTCATGATCCAAGAGCGCAATATACTCTCCGGATGCCATCCCAACCCCGGCATTCGTATTTAGAGAGATTCCGCCATTCTTAGGAAGCGCTTTATAGACAATCCTGCTGTCCCTCTTTGCATATTCGGCAGCAATTTTTCCCACCGATGCCCCGCCATCGCAGGAGCCGTCTGCAAGGCACAGCTCCCAGTTCCCATAGGACTGCCCCAGCACAGACTCCAGTAGCTCTATCAGGAAGCTTTCCGGTGTGCGATAGGTGGGAACCACAATGCTGATCTTTGGACAATAGGAAAAGCTCTTCCAGTCCTTTTTCTGCCTTTCAAGCTCCGCCTCATCTGCCAGAAATTCCTTAAAATGTACTCTGTAATAGCGGTCTGTTTTTTCAGTTTTCTTTTCCACATACTTCATGACCAGACCAAAAACACCATGCTTTTGTATCAGTCCGGTCAGATAAGAAATTTTACCTGCGAATCTACTCATGCTTTACCATTTACCAGATTTTCTTTAACTTTCGCCAGATTATGATAACCTGTACCACAATTTGTAACAGAATCGTTCCTATTTGAGCATAAATAACGCCCATCATGGAAAACTGCTTTACAGCCGTAAAGGCAAGAATTGCAGAAGAAATAATTCCTGCAATACCAATGAGATACTGCTTTTTTATTTCTCTTACAAGCGTACATACATTAAACAAACAGGAGCACATTGCCACAAGAATCATCATCAGAAAGCTTGGCAGCAGCAAAAATGTATAGGGCTCAATTTCCGGTCCAAACAGAAGAATTAAAACAAATTTTCCAAGAAGAATTGCTCCCAATATGCAGACAAGAGCAAAAGCTGCCAAAAGTAGTAGAAATTGCTTCATGATACGGGAAAAAACCGCCCTGTTCTTTTGCATAAACGCCTCTGTAAGGGGTGTGACAAGGGGTGCAAAAAGTGTGATTGCCACAAGCTGGACTGCCATACTCGGAGAAGTAACCGAGGAAAAATATCCCATTACCTCCGAACCGAAATAATCCTCCAATGTAATCTTTGGAAGATTGATGGACAGATTATTCAAAAAGGCTACCACCGCAAGAGGAATACAGGTAACCAAAAGCTTTTTTACCTCTGCTGCTTCAAAGGTAAATGCCTGCTTTAACTCTGCTTCCATCCGTTTGCATTTTGGAATGTCAAAGAACCAGATTACAGCAAAAGAACAAACCATAATGATCAGCAGACTAAGCAACAGATTGTTCCACAAAATCTGGGCAATCACAAAAGGAGCGATGGTGCCGATTCCCCGAAGGGTATAGGAAATCCCCGCAAGATCCAGACGATTATGCTTCTGCTCAATGCCATAGTAGACGTCTGCGGTTCCCTCCGCCACTTTATAGAGCATGAACACCAGAATGACCAGTGCCTTTTCCGGATTGTATCCCCCCGCAAGAACCATGCAGATGCAGACCAGATAGGAAAGTATATTGGTTACATGCCTTGAATTCGTATAGGTCCGGGTATTATACTCCCCCTTTAAATCCGATACCTGAAATGCCCTTACATTAAACAGGCTTACGATTGCCGGGGCCGCACATACGGTCAGGGCAATGGAAAGTACTCCCGCCGCCTCATAACCGGAAATCCATACGATTGCTACCGACAAAGACCACTGGCAGAAATAATAAATAAGTGCCCCTACCGTATAGAACAGCATACTTTTTTGCAGATTCCTTGCTTTGCTTTCGTTTTCCATTTATGGCTCC
Source organism: Agathobacter sp. (assembly GCA_051880175.1). GTDB lineage: Bacteria > Bacillota > Clostridia > Lachnospirales > Lachnospiraceae > Roseburia. Next base: position 7,675 of record JBJENM010000115.1, read on the forward strand.
TATAAAAGCTGCTTTAAATCAGCAACCAGTTTTTCTTCCAGTATCTTTGCATTTTCCATGTTATCTGCCGTAACAGAGATGTAAAGCTTTAGCTTCGGTTCCGTGCCGGATGGTCTTACAACGACCGAGCAATTGTCTTCTAATAAGAACTTTAACACATCCGACTTTGGAAGCCCGTTAAGGCCCTTTGCATAGTCCAGACAGGTTAAAATCTTCTTGCCTCCAAAGCTCTCTAAACTGCCACGGAAGGCTTTCATAATTCCCTGCATTTTTTCTGCCCCGGATGCCCCTTCAAATTCAAAAGAATGAAGGGTATTCAGGCGATATCCATAGGTCTCATAAAGCTCCTCTAACTTTTCTACCAGACTGATTCCTCTTGTTTTATAGTAAGCAAACATCTCACAGATTAAGAAGGCTCCGTCCACCGCATCCTTATCCCGCACGTAGCCGCCGCTTAAATAGCCGTAGCTTTCTTCCATACCGAAGATATAGGACTCTTCCCTTCCCTTTTTCTCCAGAAGGCCAATCTGCTCTCCGATAAATTTAAATCCGGTCAGCACATCAATCACACGGACATTGTAATGCTCTGCCACCTGGGCTGCCATATCTGAGGTTACAATCGTCTTGATGGTAACGGCATCTGATGGCATGGTGTGATTTTCTATCCTTCTTGCACAGATATAATCCAATAGCAGAATTCCTGTCTCATTTCCGGACAGGAGCACATATTCTCCCTTTTCTCCACGGATTCCATGCTCATCCTTTACCGCAATTCCCACGCGGTCACAGTCCGGGTCCGTAGCAAGAAGAAGATCCGCATTATAGCGTTTTGCATACTCCATTCCAAGAGCCATGGCCTCCTTGATTTCCGGGTTCGGATACGGGCAGGTCGGGAAATTGCCATCCGGTTTTTCCTGCTCTGCTACAACCGTCACATTGGTATATCCCGTTTCCTTTAACGTTCGAAGCACAGGCTTTAATCCGGTTCCGTTCAAAGGAGTATAAACGATTGCCACATTCTTATCGATAACGGCAGGGTCATTTGCCTTTTCGCCAAGCAGGGACTGTCCTTTTACTTCCTCTACAAATGCGGTATAGACCTCCTCAGAAATGTAAGAAATCTTCCCTTCTTCCATGCCCTGCTCAAAATCTCCAAGCTTTACATCGGAAAAAATGTCAAGCTTTTCAATCTCTGCCAGTATTTCTGCAGCGGCTTCTGTTGTAATCTGGCATCCATCCGCTCCGTACACCTTGTATCCATTGTATTTGGAAGGATTATGGGATGCCGTAACCATGATACCTGCCGCACAGGAGAGAGCCCGGACTGCATAGGAAAGGCAGGGAGTCGGCATAAGCTCGGAATAGATATAGACCTTGATTCCGTTTGCCGCAAAAACAGCGGAAGCAACCTTTGCAAATACATCCGACTTTATTCTGGAATCATAGCTTACCGCAATACTTCTTTCCTCAGGTTTAAAGCTTTTCGTCACATAATCCGCCAGTCCCTGGGAAGCCTTCGCCACGGTGTAGATATTCATACGATTGGTTCCAGCACCGATTACACCACGGAGTCCGCCGGTTCCGAATGCAAGGTTGCGATAAAAAGCATCTTCGATTTTTGCATCATCTCCTGCAATTGCAGCAAGCTCCTTTACCACATCCTCATCCTTGGTTGCAAGTGCAATCCAACGCTCATATTCTTTCATAATTTCCACATGATTCATCATTTTTTCCTCGTTTCTTAACACTTTCAAATTTTGTACCATTACGCTTTTTACAAGCGAAAGCGGCTTGTGCTCCATGCTTGATTGGCAAATTGTATAATTTCGCCGGTTGAT
>JBJENM010000116.1:0-2123 GCA_051880175.1 Agathobacter sp.
ACAACCAGAGATTGGGAAGATGGAAATAGACATGTAAAGGGACAGCTTTTGCTGTATCCGACACTGAATATGGCAGGCGTGAAGGATGAATATTATCAGACGGATATGGAGCAATTTGAAATGGCACCTTCCCAGAAAAGGGGCTTAAAAAAGATGATCGGCATGTTCGCCGGCATGACCGATGGATTAGAACCGATTCTGGGTATTAAGGATACAAAAAATGATTATCTAAACCCGTATACCAGAGATCCTTCCAAGAATCCGCCAACCTTTTTAACTGTGGGAGAACATGATTTCTTAAGAATTGAAACCTTAGGTTATGGAGTGAAGCTGCACCGCGCAGGAATAGAGACAAAGATGGTACTCTATAAGGGCTTTGGACATGCTTACTTTGATAACACGGGTGTTTATCCACAGTGTGAAGACTGTATTGATGAAATGGTTGCCTTTGTTCTTGAGCATTGCTAAAGATCATTGTAGATGGATTGCTACAGTGTAAGTTAACACTGTGGCAGTCCTTCTTTTTGTTTTTGCACTTTTTTCCTACCCGGCAAGTTGAAATTCCTTTTCTTTGGTAGTGCCTCTATTTTAGCAAGCGTCTTGTATTTTTTCAATGAATTCGATACAATAACAGATAATATATTTTTTCCCATTTCGGAAAGTGTTTCCGAATGAATTTGCGTATTTGAAGCAGAAGCCACTTTCGTTTGTAAAAAGCGTGACGATACGAGCTGATGGAATGAACACTTTTTTGTAAAAATGCGGCATAGGCTGGATTCGAGGCATATTTGAATCAGAATTGTGGAATTTGGCAAGAATTGAGGTACTAGAACTGTCGTATACCTAAAATCCTTGAAAAATAGCCTCAAATTGCAGGCTTTTCATGCGAATTGTATTATTTTAAGGAGTGGATTTTGCGGTATACCTAATATTTGCAATTTCTTAGGTACAGGCTAAAATTGATCCGGCGAAAACATACAATCGACCATAAAAAACGCTTAAAATGCCGCTTTTTTCATAGATTTTAGGTACTGGAAGAAAATCAACCGGCGAAATGATACAATTTAGCAATCAAGCATGAAGCAGAATTTACTTTCGCTTGGAAAAAGCGTAGCGGTACAAAATTCGTAAGTATTGCTCATTAAGATTAATAAGTAAAAGGAAAGCAGGAGGGAACCATGAGTTACGCAGATCAGGTTTTTGTAAGTATGTGCAAGGATATCCTTGAAAATGGTACAAGTACAGAGGGAGAGCTGGTGCGGCCCCATTGGGAAGACGGCACAAGCGCCTATACCATCAAGAAATTCGGTGTGGTCAATCGTTATGATTTGTCGAAGGAATTTCCTGCCATTACACTTCGAAAGACCTATATTAAGAGTGCAACGGATGAGCTTCTTTGGATCTGGCAGAAAAAGTCCAACAACATCAAGGATCTCAAGTCTTCGGTCTGGGATGAGTGGGCAGATGAGAATGGCTCCATCGGAAAAGCCTATGGCTATCAGCTTGGCGTGAAGCATCAGTATAAGGAAGGTATGATGGATCAGGTAGACCGCGTGATTTACGACTTAAAGCACACGCCTTTTTCAAGAAGAATCATGACAAACATTTATGTACATCAGGATCTTCATGAGATGAATCTGTATCCCTGTGCATACAGCATGACCTTCAATGTAACCCAGAAAAAGGGAGAGGAGCGTCTGACCTTAAATGGTATTTTAAACCAGCGCTCTCAGGATGTGCTTGCGGCCAATAACTGGAACGTATGTCAGTATGCGGTTCTTATGCACATGCTTGCGCAGGTGTGCGATATGAACGTGGGCGAGCTGGTGCATGTCATTGCGGATGCGCACATTTATGACCGTCACGTTCCGATTGTAAAGGAACTGATTCAAAGAGAGCAGTTCCCTGCTCCGAAATTCTGGCTGAATCCGGAAATTAAGGATTTTTATCAGTTCACGACAGACGATATTAAGATTACCGATTATGTGACCGGAGAGCAGATTAAGGATATTCCAATCGCGATCTGATTATTCTAAAGACCTATTTTACAATTGTGTGTCCATGAATAAATTTTGCTATTTGAAATCAGAACGTTTAAAAAGCGTCGGCACTTAATGAGCAAT
>JBJENM010000117.1:0-9398 GCA_051880175.1 Agathobacter sp.
ATAACAATTTCCTCAAGGTAATAAACAGATATATCATCATATTCTTTGAAATATCCAATAACAAATCCTGTTGTATTGGATTCATCATCCTTTTGGATCAAGCAAAGTGAATCTTCTATTGTAACCATTTGATGAACTCTTTTATATGCCTTTTCATATTTCCAGCATCCATCCTCATTATTGTTGTAGTAGTCCATATATAGCTTAGCTATTTCTTCAACGTCTGACTCGTTCATTATACAGTAATTCATTTGTTTTTTCCTTTCTTCAAGAAAATATATTCTTACTCTCATTTCGGAACTGTGTACCTGAAGGAAGCTGCTATTTGAATCAGAACATTTAAAAAGCGTCGGCCGATTAGCAAATTGTATTATTTCGCCAGTCATTTTTCTTCCTGTACCTAAAATCATTGAAAAAAACGGCATTCTAAGTACTTTTTATGGTCAATTGTATTATTTCAGCAGATACATTTTAGCCTGTACCTAAGAATTTGCAAATATCTAGGTATGCAGCGAAGTCCACCCTTCAAAATAATACAATTCAAGCGAAAAAGCCGCATTTTGAAGCTGTTTTTCAAGGATTTTAGGTATACGGCAGTACTAGCACCTCAAATCTTTCCAAATCCCGCAATCCTGCTTCGAAAAATCGTTGAATCCTGCCACGTCCGGCACTTAATGAGCAATTTATTGCGAATTTAGTACCGTTACGCTTTTTACAAAAGAGAGTGGGTTCTGATTCAAATATGCAAATTCATTCAGGAACACAATTCCAAAAAGATAGTTTATTTATGATACATCCGATTTGTTTCTTCGTATTTCGGTTCGCAGGTCAGATGCATGCCAAGCTTTTTGAAGGTCTGCTCATCCGCAGAAGAAAGCATTACCGTGGAATGAACCTCGCAGCCCTTTAATTGATTTAACTGTTCCATTGCTTTCGCTGCAACCTCATTTCCTGTTGCGGTTGCGGAAAGTGCAATTAAAATTTCATCCGAATGCAGTCTTGGATTCTTGCTTCCAAGATACTCGGTCTTTAGCTGCTGTATCGGTGCAATATTTTCGGAAGAAACCAGCTCCAGTTCATGATCTATTCCGGCTAACACCTTAATGGCATTTAACAGAACTGCGGCAGATGCCCCCAAAAGTTCTCCTGTCTTTCCTGTTACGATGGTTCCGTCCGCAAGCTCGATGGCTACTGCCGGGCGGCCGCCGCAGGCTTCCTCCCGTGCTAATGCTGCCTTTGCAACACGTCTGTCTTCTACGGTAATTCCTGCCTGCTTCATTAGAAGCTCCAATTTATAAATATCATCCTTCGTCTCACCGAAACGCTTTTTGTCACACAGACACTTATAGTATCTGCGGATAATTTCCTGTCTGGAAGCTTCACAGCAGGCCTCATCATCACAGATGCAGTTTCCGGCCATGTTTACTCCCATATCTGTCGGGGACTTGTATGGGCTCTCTCCGTAGATGAGTTCAAACATTGCATTTACAACCGGGAAGATTTCAATATCTCTGTTGTAATTGATGGTGGTTACTCCGTAAGCCTCCAGATGGAAGGGATCAATCATATTTACATCATTCAAATCTGCGGTTGCAGCTTCATATGCCAGATTTACCGGATGCTTAAGAGGAATATTCCAGATCGGGAAGGTCTCAAACTTCGCATATCCTGCCTGAATTCCCCTCTTATGCTCATGGTACAGCTGGGACAAACAGGTTGCCATCTTTCCGCTTCCCGGTCCCGGCGCAGTGATTACTACAAGAGGTCTTGTGGTCTCGATATAATCGTTCTTTCCGTAGCCTTCATCACTGACAATCTTTTCCACATCCCCCGGATATCCGGCAATCTTATAGTGGCGGTAGGAGCGGATTCCAAGCTCTGCCAGACGCTTTTCAAAATGCTCCGCAGCCGGCTGCCCTGCGTACTTCGTCAGGCAGACACTTCCAACCATAAGTCCCACACCGGAAAAGGCATCGATCAAACGGAGAACATCCATATCATAGGTGATTCCGTAATCCCCCCGGATCTTGTTCTCCTCAATATCCTCTGCGCTGATGACAATGACAATCTCAGCCTGATCCTTAAGCTCCAACAGCATTTGCAGCTTGGAATCCGGTTCAAATCCCGGCAGAACCCGTGATGCATGATAATCATCAAAGAGCTTTCCTCCGAATTCCAGATACAATTTGTTTCCAAATTTTTCGATTCGCTCCATAATATGGGCGGATTGCATTTTCAAATACTTTTCGTTGTCAAATCCTTTTTTCATCTTTATCCCCTGTCTGTTAAATATTACATCTGATGTCTTACGACCAAATATTCATCACCCGATTTAAAAAATGGGCATTCTTTATAATTGCTTTGAACAAAACGAGCCATATCGTCTTCATCCATGTTCACGGAGCAATAGTATTCCTCGTCATTTTCGTCATATTCATTGTATGCGCAAAAATCACAGCTTGTCTGCATATCATCGCCTCTTTTTCATCGATTCTTTATCATTGCCTCAATTTTTTCATCGAAAAGTTTTCCCAGAAAATTCTTAAGCAGTTCTTCCATGGTGTTCCAGTAAATGGAAGTAATCTCATCCTGATTCTCCATCGTGCTGCTGATATCCATAACCGCATCCACAATTTCCGGATTTAAGGAATCAAATACTTCTTCCATGATAGCCTCAAACTCACCGTAAATGTAGCTTCTCAGATACACAATAAAGTTCTTTTTTGTAATCTTTGCAAAATCTGCGGTATCAATAAAAAGTTCCTCTACCTCGCACTGGATTACCTCTTCAAAGTCCTGCTTCACATTCTCGTAATCCACCTTGCAGTAATTCTCATGGAAAAAGGTATCAAATACCTCTTTATCGATAACCGGAGCGTTCTTTTCTTCCATATGTTTCTTATCCTTTATATAAATTGATTTTTTTCGGCATCATAGCGGTAATTGATTGCCTTAAGCTTTGCAACAATTTCCGCTTCCTCCACCATGTATGCTGCTGCAAGCTCTTTCAGGTCGGAATAATGATCCCGAAGCTGGGTGTTCACAAAGCTCAGCAGCATCACAGGATCTTTTGGCATATTCATGACAATTCCTCCTCAAATACCTGCTTGATGCTGTCATAATGTAAAAAGATTCCCTGTGCGGCAAGCTCCTTAATCTCATCTAAGGTTGCAATCCGAAATCCGAGAGCCTCCGCCTCCTGAATCCTCACGTCCTTCTCATCAAAATCCAATTCAAAAAGATATACATCCACAAAATAGTTATCCCCTTTGCCGGGGTTTTCCCTATGATAGGTCATTGCCAGCTTTCCCCTGCAGTGGGAAACGTCAAGGCCAACCTCTTCTCTCACTTCACGGCAGACCGCTTCAAAGGATTCCTCCCCCGCCATAACACCGCCGCCGGAAACCTCCCACCAGCCCGGGGCCCAGGACTTTGTCATAACACGCTGTGTGATAAGGAATCGTCCATCCGGGCGCCTTAGTACACCAAGAACGGATAAATGGTACTCATCATCCTTTAAAATCCAGTCGTTTCTTTTCATGGTACGACCTGTTTTTTGTTTGTTGCTGTCATAGATATCCCAATATTCCATGGTTTCCTCCCAGAAAAAAACTATCGATTATTATAACACAGATATTATTTAAGTAAAATACTATTTAATTCTTTCCGAAGCTGTCTTGCATTTGGAAGATACTGTTCCATTAATCCCCAAAACCTCGCATTATGACTTGGTTCCAATAAATGGGTAAGTTCATGAACCACCACGTACTCTACACATTCATCCGGAACCTGCGATAACGCAAAATTAAAATTCAGATGTCCGGTCTTTACATTGCAGGAGCCCCATCTGGTTTTCATTTTCTTGATGGTAAAACCATTGGATTTCACACCCATGACCGGCTCATACCCCTCAATGAATCCTGTAATCTTTTTCTTTAAATTTCGGCGCATTTCCCGCTCCATAAACGGAACGATGACCGGTGCAGCTTCCTCTTTCTTTTTCTTTTCTGCGATGCGCTCCTGCGCCTCTTTTATCCAGGCTCTCCGCTCATTTACAAAGCAAAGGATCTTTCGATCCGACATTTGAAGGGGAGCGGAAACTTCCACAACACCGGTATCTTCCTTCACCCGCAGATACATGTTTTTTATGTTCTTACGCCTGACATGAATCCGGATATCTTCGATCCTTAACACGCAATCCGTCTGCACAATCCGCATCTTCTTTCATCCCCGTCCATTTTTCCCGTAATCCGAAACTCCCTTTTCGGAATTGTGTTCCCGAATGAATTTGCATATTTGAATCAGTACCCACTCTCGTTTGTAAAAAGCGTAGCGGTACTAAATTCGCAACAAATTGCTCATTAAGTGCCGACGCTTTTTAAACGTTCTGATTCAAATAGCAAAATTCATTCTTAGGAGCACAATTCCGAAATGGGATATCCAAAAAGGATTCCGGGCTACTCCTGATACAATTTTAAAATTTCCTTCAGGTAACCTTCGTAATCCAAAGCCACATCCTTCGGTGCATGAATTTTTACCTGATTTCCAAATCCGGACAGCCAGCCAAAAAACTGCGGACTTACTTCCACATCTGCTCTTGCAAGCACATGCTCCTCATCAAATTCCCGCAGGGCTACCTCTTTCCCGAACCGGTCGATCATCACCCCTGTAAGGGATTTGCTGCAAAGAAGCGATACCGTGCGCTTTTCTCCCGCAAACATTCCAAAGGTTCTTTTTGAAAGCTCCGATACATTCAGATTGTCAAACTCTGCTTTTCCTTCCCGTTCCTTATCGCTGATTGCAAGATGCAGCATCTTATCCACACGATAATGCTTCATGGTTTTTGCTTCCTCATCGTAGGCAATCAGATAGTAATTTTCATGGTCCCAGGTCAAAAGCCAGGGGCTTACCTCATAAAAATCACCATTTTTACGCAGCTTCATTTCCTTGTTTACATCCCACTCAAAATAGTGGTACCGGACCTTCCTGTTTTTGGCGATGGCCTCGTAAATCATATCCACGCTATAGTAGATATTCTCGTTGATGGCTTTTCCCCGGTCCGACACTACGACCTGTCGCTGCAGAGCCTTCGCATCAAAGCTGCTTACCTGCTGCTCAAGCTTTTTGATCAGTTCTCTGGATTTTTTTGTTGTAATGAATTTTGCAGCCTGAACCAGGTCCACCAGAAGCTTTACTTCTGCCAGCTCGAAATCCCGGCTCGCCAGAAAATATCCGCCCTTTGGTCCACCGGTGCGCACAATATCAAGCCCAAATTCCGTAAGGGTCTCGATATCATCATAGATGCTTTTCCGCTCCGCCTTGATATCATTTGCTTCTAAATATGCAATAAGCTGCGGCGTCGAAACCACGTGGTTCTCATCCGTTTTTTCCATAAAGTATCTTGCCAGATACAGAAGCTTCTGCTTCTGTTTTGGAGATTTTGGCATCTATCCTTCCCTCCTCTTATAAATGCTTCCACAAATCAACAACACGATTGGGAAAAGAATGGCGGCAAGCAGTCCGCATTTTAAATTGTCGGAAAAATGCTCTGCCACAAATCCTACTACGGTGGGTCCTCCGCCGCAGCCCACATCCCCGGCAAGTGCCATCAGTGCAAACATCGCGGTTCCACCCTTTGGCATTTTTGCTGCTGCAAGGCTGAAGGTTCCCGGCCAGAAAATTCCGACAGAAAGTCCGCAAAGCCCACAGCCTAAAAGCCCAAAGACCGGATACGGAGAAAAGACCGCCAGAAGATAGGAAAAGATGCAAAGCAGAGCACTTCCCATAATAAATTTCAGCAGGTCGATTTTTTCACCAAACTTCGCATAAAAAGCTCTTGAGCTTCCCATCAGGATGGAAAAGAAGCATGGACCGGCCAGATCTCCTACGGTTTTGGAAACCTTAAGCCCGCTCTCCGCAAAGGCAGATGCCCACTGGCTCATGGCCTGCTCCGATGCCCCTGCCATAATCATCAGTACGAAAAACAGCCAGAACAGCTTGCTTTTTAGCAGCTCTCCTATGGTCATTCCTTCGTTTTCTTCAGTCAGAGTAGCAAGAGGCACCTGGGAAAAATACAGCATATTAAAAAGAGGAACGAGTGCCCAGAGAATTGCCAGGGTTTTCCAGTTCTCTTTTCCAAATGCAAATAAGTACAGCGTGGATAGTGCTACTACTGCAACGGTTCCCCAGCAATAAAAGGAATGAAGAAGGCTCATAACCGATGCCTTATTGTCCGTTGGACAGGCTTCCACGATGGGGCTGATTAGCACCTCGATGAGCCCGCCTCCGATGGCATAGCATACCACGGCCACCAAAAGACCTGCATATGCATCTGCAAAAATCATCGGAAAAACCGCCATTCCCACAAGTCCTACTGCTGCAAAAACATGGGCGCTGACCACGCAGATTCGGTATCCGATCTTATCCACAAATTTTGCCGCCAGAAGATCTACGGTAAGCTGTATTCCAAAATTTAAGGTTACAATAAATGTAATTTTGGAAAGGGGAAGAGAAAATTCATCTCGGAAAATCAAAAACAAAAGTGGTGCCAGATTGTTGACGATGGCCTGGGTGATATAGCCGATGTAGCTTGCGTATATGGTGTGCCGATAGTTTTTTCTAATGTTTTCCATTTCTTTCCTCCCACTGATCCATACGGAAGTGTATTTCTTCAAAGAAATCCTCGCAGTCATAAGGTTTTATGAAAAAGCTTGAAAGGAAATCCATGGTAATTGCCTTCGCCTTGTTTTCCTCTTCCATGCTTGTCCGCACCAGCTTTCTTACCTCTTTGGTAAGATTGTGCCATCTGATTAGGTATTCCTGATATGCTTTGCTGTTTGGGATGCCAAGCCACTTTTCCACCTTCATCTTCGACTTCCCCGGCACCGGGCAGGCATCCTTGAGTAAAAAATACTGCAGACGATCCGGCTCATAATTTCTTCCGAGGGGGAAAAGCCTGCAAATTCCGGGTCGGAAGGTATGTATGCTGCATCTTCCGTCCTTATCCAAAAAGGAGCAGCCCTCCTCATCGGATGCGGCAGACAACTGTATCATCCGAAGATTCGGCAAAATCAGACCTTCTTCCATATGAAGCTCGATACTTGAAACCAGCAGTTCTTCAAAGCTCTTCTTTAAGTTTGTTGTCAGCTGCCAGATATCGTAAGGGTCCAAAAGAATCGATTGCCCCATATCTTTGCAGCAGGAGGAACAGCCCACGCAGTCATGGCAGCCTACTTTTACCATATCGTTTCTGTCGTATAGTTTTCCGTCGGATATATCTAGCAAGTTCTCATTCATTTGTGGTGTTCTCTCTCCTCTTCTTTGTTCCGATTCATTTTTTCCAAAGAATTTTGCGTATTTGAATCAGAAACCGCTCTCGCTTGTAAAAAGCGTAGCGGTACTAAATTCGCAATGAATTGCTCATTAAGTGCCGACGCTTTTTAAACGTTCTGATTCGAATATGCAAAATTCCTTGAAAATCATAAATGTGTGAAAAACGAAATGGAAATTTTTTCACTTCGTTATCCAATTTTTACTCTATAACAAATTCCTCGTAGGAATCTCTTAGCTGCTCTAACAAACAGATATCCTTTGCAAGCACCTCTTCGCGGGATACCTCAGAATTTTTTTCCATCAGTTCATACTCGATTACGAACCATGCAAAAGAGGCTCTCTTTTTTTCGCAGCCTTCAAAGTATCTTCCTGCATCCGAGTATTTACTCTCACGGATACGGTTACCGTAGGAATCGGTATAAATAGTATAGGTTCCCATATAATCCGGAGAATCCTTTGCATACATCAAAATCCGGTTATGCACTTCCCCGTCCCGGATAGAAATTGCACTTTTTGCTATGTAGCTGTCCGTTGTGCCTGCCCTTACCACATCCTCCTCAATATAAGAATAAATCTGTTTCTCGGGGTCATAATACACGTCGGTTCCGCTTCCAATCAGATCCGGTTCGGATTCATTTTCCACTGCCTCCTCATATGGAATCGGAGTAAGTCCTGTCGCTGATTCATTTACCTCGTAAAAATAGCTGGTGGAATACTGTCCTTCTGCCTCAATCATGGAGCAGACAATCTCTAACCTTCCATTTTGATCCAGATCGCTTACCATATAATACCAGATGTTCTTTTGCACCACTTCCCGCTGCTCTTCCTCTAAGGGCTGCCCTGCTCCTTTGAGCCAGACATCCTTATTGTCCAGAATGCAGATCAGCTGGGATTGCAGCTCTTTTGAAAAATCCTCCACCACGTAAAGCCTCCCATCGATTTCTTCCGTTTCGGTCTGGCTTTCTGTCTCGGTTTCTGTGCTATTTTCTATCTGCGATTCTGTTACAACTTCACTTCCATATTCATTTTTTACAATATCGGTAATCGAGCCGCTGTCCGGAATCTGTTCTTTTACTGCAATCTGCCATATCAAAAGCAACGAGATTACACATAGAGCAACGCTGATTCCTGCCGCTATTTTCCATTTTTTCACGTATGCATTCCTCTCGAAATATTCTTCTCCTAGCATATCCTAATTCTTGTATTTTTTCCAGCAAAATGTCCCAAAAACAGGACTGATTTTGTTGTCCTTTTCCATTTTTCGTGCTAATATGCAGATATGACGAAAAAACAATTAGCCCTTGAGGTAATCAAACGATTAAAAACAGAATATCCGGATTCCGGCTGTTCCCTGGACTATGACGATGCCTGGAAGCTTTTGGTATCCGTCCGGCTTGCAGCTCAATGTACCGATGCCCGGGTCAATGTGATCGTTCCAAAGCTCTACGAAAAATTTCCTTCCATCGAAGCCCTTGCGGATGCTCCGGTAGAGGAAATTGAAGCTATCGTGCACCCCTGCGGACTGGGAAAAAGTAAGGCGCGGGATATCAGTGGCTGTATGCAAGCCCTTCGCGATCAGTTCGACTGCAAGGTGCCGGATGATTTCGATGCCCTTCTCACCTTGCCGGGAGTCGGAAGAAAAAGTGCAAATCTGATTATGGGAGATGTCTTTGGAAAACCGGCTATTGTAACAGACACGCATTGCATCCGTCTGGCAAACCGTATCGGACTGGTAAATGATGAAAAAGATCCGAAAAAGGTAGAAATGGCTTTATGGAAAATTGTCCCTCCGGAGGAAGGGAACGGGTTGTGTCACCGCTTTGTAGATCACGGGCGTGCAGTCTGCACCGCACGCACAAATCCTTACTGCGATAAGTGTGTTCTGCAGGATATCTGCAAAACAGGGAAAAAATTACTCCCATTTCAGAAAAGTGTTGCCGAATAAATTTTCATATTTGAATCAGAACCCACTCTCGTTTGTAAAAAGCGCAGCGGTACTAAATTCGCAATAAATTGCTCATTAAGTGCCGGCGCTTTTTAAACGTTCTGATTCAAATAGCAAAATT
>JBJENM010000118.1:0-9380 GCA_051880175.1 Agathobacter sp.
CACCAACCTGACGGGACGCTTCTATGCGTTTTCTTTTAAAATTTTATTCTTCTTTTGATTTGTAGTAATCCTCAAACATCTGATTTGCAGCATCAATTGTTTTCTGGCAGATTTCCGGAAGCTCTTTTCCCCATGCTTTGGTAGCCTGCTTAAATCCTTTCATCATGGCTTCCTGCATCTCCTTCATCTTCTCCACATCATCTCCCGCCAGCGCACTTGCAAAATCAAACAGTCTCTGGGAGGTCTGGGCTACACCGTAATAGCCATCCTCGGATACGTCTTCCTTTGCCTGTGCAATGGTTGCAGCGTCGACATTCTTTAAATTTTCAGGTGAAAACAGACTAGAAAGATTCGATGCATTGGCCTGCTTTCCAAGCATTTCCTGTACCAGATCTGCCAACTGCTGCTGTCTGGACTGCTGATCTGCTTTCATCTGTTCTACCAGTGCTGCCCGATCCTCTGCACTCATTTTATGTATCGAGTAAGTCGCCTTTTTGCTTTCGGAATTCTCAGAAGCCTTCTCATATACAACTCCTGTTTCCTTTGCCTTACCATTTTCCTTACTCTCTGTTTTTTCTGCTTTTGCAGTCGGCTTATTGTAGGAACTGTAAACCTCAACTGCGGCATTCGTTACATTACTTACGCTCATGTGTTTTCCCTCCTTGAAAAAGCTATGCCCCAAACTCCGTTTCAGGGTTATAAACTATATCGGCAGTTGTCCTAAAGAAAATAAGTCCTCTGCCGATATTTGTTTAATTTTGTTTAATTTGTTTAATTTCTTTTACCCCTGAAGACCTCGGGACTGGCGATCCATATCCTCCACAACAATATCGTAGATTTCTCCCAGAGATGCACCATACTCTAAGATCTGCCAAGGTTCATTCGTATGGAAATGAATCTTTATAAGTTCTTCATCTCCTACCGCCAGAAGACAGTCTCCTTTAAAATGCTCCGTAATGTATTCGCTGATTTCATCCTCATCTAAATTTTCTCCCTCAATCAGCAATTGGGTATCATATCGAAATTCCAACATATTCTAATCCTCCTTTTTATTTTATAAACCTCTTTTTACTTTTGTGTGTCTATGAATGTATTCTGCTTCATGCTTGATTGGTAAATTGTATCATTTCGCCGGTTGATTTTCTTCCAGTACCTAAAATCTATGAAAAAAGCGGCATTTTAAGCGTTTTTTATGGTCGATTGTATGTTTTCGCCGGATCAATTTTAGCCTGTACCTAAGAAATTGCAAATATTAGGTATACCGCGAAGTCCACTCCTCAAAATAATACAATTCGCATGAAAAATCTGCAATTTGAAGTTGTTTTTCAAGGATTTTAGGTATATGACAGTTCTAGCACCTCAAATCTTGCCAAATTCCACAATTCTGATTCAAATATGCAAATTTATTCAGACACACATTTGTAAAATAGGATTTTTATAACGCTTTAATTCTATCTAGCGCCTTTACTGTATTCTCATAATTTCCAAAGGCAGTCAGTCTGAAGTACCCTTCTCCGCTTGGTCCAAATCCGGAACCCGGAGTTCCGACAACATTGGCATTTTCCAGAAGATAATCGAAAAATTCCCAGGAAGTCATGTTGTTCGGAGTCTTCAGCCAGATATATGGGGCATTTACACCGCCGTATACCTCGTATCCCGCATCCTTAAGTCCTGCTTTGATGGTTTTTGCATTATTCATATAATAGGCAACCTGTTCCTTAAGCTGTGCCTTTCCTGCTTCTGAGTAAACAGCCTCACCTGCACGCTGTACGATGTATGGTGCTCCGTTGAACTTTGTTCCATGACGGCGGGCCCACATTGCATTCAGGGAAACCTCCCCGCATTTTAACTCCTTCGGTACTACGGTAAATCCAAGACGTACCCCGGTAAATCCTGCATTCTTTGAAAAGCTTCTCAGCTCAATTGCGCAGGTCTTTGCCCCCTCGCACTCGTAAATGGTATGAGCGACATTTTCCTCTGTTATGTATGCTTCATACGCAGCATCATAGATGATGACCGCACCATTCTTATTGGCATAATCCACCCACTGCTGCAGTTGGTCCTTGGTCAGCGTCGTTCCTGTCGGATTATTTGGCAGACACAGATAAATCATATCCGGTACTTCCTTCGGAAACTCCGGTACAAAATGATTTTCCGCGGTACACGGCATATAGATGACATTACTCCACATTTCTGTCTTTGGATCGTAATTGCCGCATCTTCCGGCCATAACATTGGAATCCACATATACCGGGTAGACCGGATCACATACTGCGATACGATTCGTTGTGGCAAAAATCTCCTGAATATTTCCGGAATCACTCTTGGCACCGTCCGAAACAAAAATCTCATCCGGGCTGATCTCACATCCTCTTGCCTTATAATCATTTTCTGCAATGGCATTGCGAAGGAAATCGTATCCAAGATCCGGTGCATATCCGCGGAAGGTCTCTGCCTTTCCCATCTCGTCAACCGCCTTATGCATTGCCTCTATAATTGCAGGAGCGATTGGCTGGGTCACATCTCCGATTCCCAGTCTGATAATATTTTTGTCTGGATTTGCGGCTGAAAAAGCTGCTACCTTTTTCCCGATTGTGCTAAACAAATAGCTTCCCGGTAATTTTTGATAGTTGTCATTAATCTGATACATGGTGTTTCCCTTTCTGTCTCTTCATTTATTAATTACCCATTAGGCTTAATATCATCTGTGCAGTCTCGACCAGGCCGGTCCCATTGTCCATACTTCGTTTTTGAATATAACGATGAGCCTCCTCCTCGGTCATTTTATTCCGGTCCATCAGAATGTCTTTTGCCTTCTGTAATATCTGATGTTCCTCTTCGCTTCTTACCTTCGGTCTGCTTCTAAGCTGTTTTCTTCTCCTCTGCATCTGATAATCCATCATTTCCAGAGTCTGCAAAAGCTCATGCACTTTCAGTGGCAGGTTGAGCGCAATCAGATTATCGGAATCGATTTCGATATTTGTTCCTGCGGATGCAATAAGAAGCATTTGAAAGCCTTCGGGAAGATACTCATATATTTCCTCGTACATCATATCAACGAATTGATACCCGCACACCAAAACCCCGTCATCTAAACCATTTAAGCTGGCAAGGGCCTGTGCACCGGTTGTACAAACATTTGTAACCTGATATCCGCTCTGACCAAGCACCTTTTTTATGCTTAGAGCGATTTCCTTTTTCGGAAATGCGATTACAATATTTTTCACGTTGTTCCCCTTATGTTTGATATGCTTTTATCTGTTAAATTTGTATTTCTTCTGCTTCGGTCTTTAAATTTTATACAAGTATTCCTGAATCTCCCATTCCGTTACCTGATTGCAATAGCGTTTCCACTCTGCCTGTCTTGCTTCCACATATTTTGTCGAAATATGATCTCCAAGTACTTCCTGAATAAATTTGTCGGCTTTGAAGGCATCTATCGCCTCTGAAAGATTTTTGGGAAGAGCCTCAATTTTCTGCTTCTTTCTAGTCTTCTCATCCATCTCGTACACATTTCCCTTAATTGGAGGCTGTGGTTTAATTTTATTGCGAATTCCGTCCATTCCTGCAGCTAAACATACTGCCAAAAGCAGGTATGGATTTGCAGCCGGGTCCGGGCTTCGAAGCTCAATCCGTTTATTCTCATTCGAAGAAGAAGGGATTCGGATGAGAGGACTTCTGTTCATCGCTGACCATGCAATGTATGCCGGAGCCTCATCGCCTGCCCCAAGTCTCTTGTAGGAATTGACAATGGGATTGGTAATCAGAGTCATTCCCTTGATATGCTTCATGATTCCCCCGATAAAATAATAGGCTTCTTCTGATAATCCCAGTTCATCCTTTGGATCACCAAAAATATTTACCCCGTCCTTTTTCAATGACATATTGATGTGCATGCCGGAGCCAAAGGTATCACTCTTTGGCTTTGGCATAAAGCTTGCAAACACGCCATGCTTCTTTGCAATTGTCTTGACTGCAAGCTTAAAGGTCATGATGTTGTCTGCGGAAGCAAGAGCCTCATCGTATTTAAAATCAATCTCATGCTGGGCAGGTGCACATTCGTGATGGGATGCCTCGATTTCATATCCCATATCCTCTAACGTAAGCACCATGTCACGTCTTGCGTTCTCCCCAAGATCTGCCGGGCCGATGTCAAAATAGCCGGCATTTTCATGGGTCATTGTTGTAGGGAGCCCGTTTTCGTCCTGATGAAACAGGAAAAATTCACACTCCGGTCCCACATCAAAGGTATATCCCATTTTTTTTGCTTCTTCAATCTGGCGCTCCAGTATGTACCGTGGATTCCCGGTAAAAGGGGTTCCATCCGCGCAATATACATCACAGATAATACGTGCAACTTTGCCCTGCTGTGGTCTCCATGGAAAAATGGCAAAGGTATCTAAATCCGGATACAGATACATATCCGATTCCTCCACTCTGGCAAATCCTTCTATGGAAGAACCGTCAAACATGCACTGGTTACTTAATGCCTTTTCCAACTGGCTTGCTGTAATTGCAATGTTCTTTAGGGTTCCAAAGATGTCTGTGAACTGCAAGCGTATGAACTCTACGCCTTCATCCTCTACAATTTGAATAATATCCTGTTTTGTGTACTTGCTCATATGCTTTCTCCTATCCTATCTGTATTTTGGAATTATTTGTTGTTTTCTGACAAAATGCTAAAATATCCCGGTACGACATGTCGCCTCCAAAAAGATCCAGTGCACTTCCGATGGTTACGTTCAGCTTATTTTTCCCAAGCCTGTATATTTTTTCCAGATCATCAAAGCTATGCACTCCACCGGCATAGGTGATTGGAAGCTTCCCCCAGGCTCCCAAAAGCTTTACCAGTTCTTCCTCGATTCCCTCGGCTTTTCCTTCCACATCCACCGCGTGCACCAGAAATTCCTCTGCATAGTCTGCAAAAAAGTCTAATAGCTCATGGGAAATCCGTTCGGTTGTATACTTCTGCCATCGATCCGTAACAATGTAATATCCCGATTCTAACGTTTGGTTTCCTTCCTGCCTCTTACTGCAATATCTGCAGGATAAATCCAGCACAAGATGTTCCCTGCCCACAGCGCTGCGAAGCTTATTCAGATGCTCCATATTGACTTTTCCGTCTGAAAATACATAGGATGTGACAATGACCTTGTCCGCACCTGCTTCCAAAAAATACTTCGCATTTTCTGCCGTAATCCCCCCACCGATCTGGAGGCCTCCCGGGAATGCAGCTAATGCAAGAAGCGCCTGCTCCTTCGTCTTTTCATAGTACTCACTGCCTTCCTTATTTAATAGGATAATATGTCCTCCTTTGATTCCTGCATTCTTATATAGGTTTGCAAAAAAGGCTCCATCCTGCTCCGACACAAAGTTGTCTACCGCAAAGCTCCCCTCATCCTTAAGGCTGCTGCCGACGATTTGCTTTACCTTGCCGTTATGAATATCAATACACGGGCGAAATTCCATTTTTTCTTCCTCATAGGTCCAAAATTTTACATTTTCTTACAAAAATGGGCAAAGAACTCCCTTTTTGTAAGACGTCTTTGCCCTTTTTGAATCATAGCACATTTTTTTTCATTTGTGAATGATAAATTTCAGCTTTGGGACGTAATGTCGTAGCTATTTGCCTTGTAATATAAATTAATAATGTATTTATAATCAGGGTCTACTACAATTGTTCCACTCACGTCATCCCAAATCGCTTTAATGTACACCGTACTTGCCCCCATTGTAATCTGGTTTCCATTGATACTGCATCCCTCTCCTTCTACAATAGCCCAATTTCTGAATATATGCCCCTCGTAAGTTGGAGTCTGCAATGTGACTGTTTGTCCTGAAGCAATTTCAAGTGATGTTGCTTCTGCACTATCACAATACAATCCGCCATTTGGATCAATAATAACGACACTGGACATGTATTCAACAGAAGCATATCCGTTTGTATAGGTGGAGGAATCCAATCCAACAATTGCACTGTTTTGTAATGTTGTTTTTCCTGTTACCCATTGAAATTTATCTGTTGCTGATTCGATCACCGTATCCGGTGCCAGATAATCGGATCCGCCACCGGCACCACCGGCCAGATACGGAACCCAGATTCTTGTCCACGAATAACCATCTAACAGATACGAACAGGAAAATCCATCATCTGCTTTATAGCTTGCTCCGGTGCCTCCGACTGCAGACATGATTTTCACATCGCTATTGTCATCTCCTACAATGTAAATCTCAGATCCGCTTCCCCCATGTCCGGCAGAGCCTTCCAGAAAAGCATCCGGATATCCACCGGCTGTGGCATTCGAGCTGTTTGCGGCACCCTGACGATAATATTGACCAACTCCTCCACCTATTCCATTAGGATTTAGCTTTAATGTTGTTCCTGCTTTTATGTATGCAATTCCCGTATACACAGCACCGGAACCGCCGGAACCTCCATAATAGGTTGCCGGATTGTGCGAACTGCCTTCACAGACATCCGGACAAAGATGCTTCGCCCATGCGTATTGCCCCGGAGATCCTGCTACCGTAATTTTGTAGAATCCGTCCTGATTGATATATACTGTTGCTGCGGTTTTTGTGGTGATCTCTCTTGCATAGCTATTCATAATGGTTGCTCCGGATGGAGCATCATCGATCAAATCCGTTCCTCCTGTAAAGTTATTTGTTACATAATTGCCATCTACATATGTATAGCCGGGATAATCTTTTGCCAATGTGTCTATATCCATTGTTGTTCCGGCATCTCCTACCATATACTCTGTCTCTATTAAGCTATATTCTCCATTTTCATTTAATTCGTAATGATTGATTGTAAAATTGGCCGGCTGCCAATGTGCATACACCGTTATATCTCCGACTGTCTGATACAGGCTTTCGGGGGAGATTTTGATTCCATCCGCTGGAGCTGTATACCATCCCTCCAGCGCATATCCTGCTCTTGTTGCGTTTGGAAGCGTTCCGACGCTTGAATCATACTCTACTTCCATATACGGTGTATCACATGAGCCTCCATTCGCATCAAATATTACTTTATATCTGTTTTTCTGATAGGTTGCCTTAAAGCTTTTATTTCCTGTTACCGGCACGTCGGGTATACCCTCCTGTACCGGCTGTTCCTGCCATTCCACAAACGTATATCCCGTTTTCTGGGGAATGGGCAATTCAATTTCTGTATCCTTTGCGGCAATTATTGTATCCGGTTCGACTGCTCCACCATCTGCTTCCAGCTTGATTTTGTAAAAAATCAAAGGTTGTCTTATCACATTTCCGTCTTTATCCTTTGCTGCAAAATACCATGTTCCTTCCTCATCGATCTCCACGATGGCACTTTCCTGATCCGTCGCTAAAAACTGCGCTTCGTCTGTCGCAGGATCTGCTTTTCCAACATAAAAGGAATCCATCCCCGATCCATCATCCTGCATAGTCAGCACCACAGTCTGTTTGTCTGCTGTATCCGAGCTTACTTCTAATGTAAGTCTGGGGGCTATGTCATCCACCCACTCTGCATAGAATACGGCTCCATCATATATACTAAGCGGAGAAAAGCTGCTTCCATCTGCATCTTTCCAATCCTTAAAAGTCCATCCGTCTAAGATGGCCTCCGGCGCTTCTGCGGATTGTCCGTTTTCATCAAAAAGCATATATTCTGATCCGTTTTTCGACATTACGGAATACTTTGCGTCAGTGGTCGTTGTGGCACGACCTCCGTTTCCATCGAAGCTTACTGCGCAAAGTCCAATTTTTTTGAGATTACATTTCCCTCCTCATCTGTCCATCGACCATACAGGTGACCATCCTCTATGTAAAATATTATGCCATTTAGTGTTTCGTCCAATTTTGTAGAATATTTATCAACCGAAGAAGAAAGAAGGCCAAGTTTTGTTTTCATATTTTCCACTTCTTCATTTGTTGCCCCACTGCTTTCCATTTCTGCAATTCTATTTGTAAGTCTGTCAAAGAGCGCATCATAAGCTGCCTTATCACCGGCATATTCTGATGATTCAGCAGCAAGAGAAGTCTTAAGATCGTCGATATCTCCATCCGCTTCACTCTTCTCCTCCTTAAACAATGCCATTTGCTCCTGCACCATCTTCACTACAAATCTTTGCAATTCTTCCTTTTCCTCCTCCAAAAGGGATTCCTGAGGTATGGACTCAATGATTCCGGTAGAAATGTCCTCGCTGATAATTTGCAGTTCTTCTTCTGATATAGATTCAGTCAGCTTTATGTCCGCAAGGTATTTCTCCATATAGGCGGTCATTTCCTCACGCATCTGTTCATTATAAGCAGCCAGTTCCTCCTGCAGTCTTTCATTTTGAAAGCTTTCCCGGGTATCAGTAGTTTCTTTGCTTATTTCTTTATTCACTTTTTTATTACAGCTCACCAACAAGCATATTGCAAAAAGCAATAGGATCATGAGCGCTGTCGCTATTCCAATCTTTTTCTTCTTATTCAATTTAATTTCTCCTCTCTGTTGAAATTCTTCCTTCTTACCTTGACACTTTCCGCCATTTTTGATATTGTTATTTGAAATAGTTTTTGAAAAAATAATACATATAGAAGAAAGTGAGGATTAACAAAAAATGGGTACTATTATCGGCGAAGGAATTACTTTTGATGATGTTCTCTTAGTACCTCAGTATTCTGAGGTTACTCCGAATATGATTGATTTAAGAACACACCTTACCAAGAAGATTGTTCTTAACATTCCTATGATGAGTGCTGCAATGGACACGGTTACAGAATCAAAGATGGCAATTGCCATGGCTAGACAGGGTGGTATCGGAATCATCCATAAGAACATGTCTATTGAAGCGCAGGCTGATGAAGTTGATAAGGTAAAGCGTTCTGAGAACGGTGTTATTACCGATCCATTTTATCTTTCTCCTGAGCATACACTTGCCGACGCAGACAATCTGATGGCAAAATTCAAGATTTCCGGTGTTCCGATTACCGAGAACGGAAAGCTTGTCGGTATCATTACCAACCGCGATCTGAAATTTGAAAAGGATTTTTCAAAGAAGATCAAGGAATCCATGACTTCAGAAAACCTTGTTACTGCTCCGGAAGGAATTACATTAGAGGAAGCAAAGTCTATTCTTGCCGCTTCCAGAAAAGAAAAGCTCCCAATCGTTGATAAAGATTTCAACCTTAAGGGACTCATTACCATCAAGGACATTGAAAAGCAGATCAAATATCCGCTTGCTGCAAAGGATGAGCAGGGACGCCTTCTCTGCGGTGCCGGTGTAGGAATTACCGGAAACATGATGGAGCGTGTGGATGCCCTGGTAAACGCACATGTGGATGTCATCGTTGTGGATTCTGCCCATGGTCATTCTAAGAATATCTTAACTGCTGTTAAGAGTATCAAGGAAAAA
>JBJENM010000119.1:0-2113 GCA_051880175.1 Agathobacter sp.
AATCACTCAACTCCCTTAATCCTCTCAACAACAGTTCCATTCTTTTCCAAAATAATCCAGGTAAGCACCGGAACCATAGTACAAACCAGCAAACTGATTCCCACTGCAAATAAAAGTGGAAGTAATGGCACTGAAAACGCAATCCCCCGATAATTCATTGATTCATAAAGAAGATACGTTACTCCCATTCCTACTGTTAGCGTAACAAGCCATGCGCCGCCTGCATAGAGAACTCCTTCCCTGACCAGCATTCCAAGAAGCTGCTTCGGGGTCATCCCGATACTCTCCATAACCGAAAGCTCCGTCATCCGGCTCTGCACATTTACTGCAAAGGTGTTCATGTAGTTCATGATTCCGATAAAAGCCAGAATCAACACAATCCCGATTCCCAGTTGCGGCATATTGCCCTGTGCTTTTTCAATCTCATCTGCATCTTCGATTTTGGATTCCCAGGAAAAGTCTTTTGCATTGTCATTTTCTTCTAATAACGCCAGGATTTCCTGCTCTGCATCCCTATCATATTCTTTGTGATATTTTATGCTGGTCTTTAGTGTAATTGGATGATTGGCAAATGTTTTCACCACCTGATCACTGGCTATAATCGTCGGTGGGTATCCAAGGAGTGCCGTATAATAATTCTCGTCCGTAACTCCTTCTATGGTAAAAGTTTTTGTCATTTGTTGATCTTCATACAAAGCACATGTCACATTTTTTCCTATTATATCATCATCTGAGAGATCCAAACCATTTCGATAAACAATACAGGCTTTTCCTGAAAGGAAGTCCTCTTTACCTATCGGATGCGCAAGACTGTTATTTAAATAATCAAATTCCTGTTCATCAATTCCAATCAGAGAGGATCCAAAATTCTCAGGATGATTCTGATACTCGTCCTTTTCCTTACTATATGGAATGCTCATCCACTTTGCATAAAATTCTTTCATCCACATCTCAGCAAAATCCGGTTCCCATGGAACTGTAATCTCGGCAAATATCATAGAATGTACTTCAGAGACTCCAGCATTTTCTTTGATTGACTTCACGAAAGATTCATCCAGAATATCTCTTCTGTCTTCTGATTTTTCTTTGCATGCCGTATCATTTTTAATGACCATATCCGTATCCATATAATTTGACACTATGGTTCTTGCTGCCTGACTGTCCAGCATGGTCACAATACAAAGGTACACAGACAGACTGGCTGCCAGGGACAACAGTACCACCGCAGTTCTTTTCTTATCCTTTGTAAACTGCTCCATGGAAAGTCTTGCTATTACTTTCCCCTTTCCTGCTTTTCTTTCTTTTACGGTTTTATGGATCGGACGATAACCAAGCGCTTCTATTGGAGAGATATCCGCCGCCATTTTTGCCGGTTTTTGGCTGGCCAGAAAGATGGTAACTCCAACCAGTAAGATGGTTGCCAGCAGAACTGCCGGATGAAAACGAACCATATCTGCTCCAACATAACCACTTTTGATTCCAAGTGATTTTACTACAACAGGAATCAGGAAAAAGGATACCAGGCCCCCTGACAGACATCCAAGTACTGTCCCTGCAGATCCGATCAGAAGCATCTGTTCCTTCATCATCCTTTTTATCTGCTTTTCCGTCATTCCGACCGTCTGAAGCAGACCATAATAACGAACTTTTCCAGCTACGGAAAGATACATAATATTATAAATAAGCAGATACGCACACAAACAGGTAACTGCAATCAAGCCAATAAGGCCTGCCAATATCTGAACCGATGCGCCAAGATCTTCCATGAAGAAAAGATTCTGCTGCTTTCCAAGGTTCATACTTTCGATAAAAGCATTCTGCTCTGTTTTTGTCATTATTTTTTGCTTAAAATCCATAAAGTAACGACCGGAAGCTGCCTGAGAAAGCTTCCATCCCGATTGATCATAGAATTCTTTCGAGACATAAAACTGTTTCTTGGGTCCATATCCGTCCCAGATCCCAGAGATTCGAAAAGTCCCTGTAAAGATTCCCTCATGTGTTCCATAAGACATAGCAAGGGTATCGCCTACATCAAGATCTTCGTAACCACATTCTTTTAAAGCGGATTTTGTTACCATTATCTCATCCAAAGCTGTCGGATATCTTCCTTCCA
>JBJENM010000120.1:0-2090 GCA_051880175.1 Agathobacter sp.
TTAAATTACGGGGGAGTATGATTATGAAGAAAATATCTGTTTTAGGATCTACAGGATCAATCGGAACCCAGACTCTGGAAGTAGTACGTGAAAACGGTGATATAGAAGTCCTTGGCCTGGCGGCCGGAGGAAACATTGAACTTCTGGAAAAACAAATCCGTGAATTCCATCCGGTTAAGGCTGCGGTATGGTCGGAGGAAAAAGCGAAAGAACTCCGAGTAAGAATCGCTGATACAAAGACCGAGGTAGTATTCGGTATGGATGGTCTGATTGAGATTTCTGTTATGGAAGGGGTAGAGATTCTTGTGACAGCGATTGTCGGAATGATCGGGATCCGGCCAACAATCGAGGCAATTAAAGCAGGAAAAAATATTGCACTTGCAAATAAAGAAACTCTGGTGACAGCAGGACATCTGATCATGCCGCTTGCCCAAGAATATGG
This sequence comes from Agathobacter sp., assembly GCA_051880175.1. Classification (GTDB taxonomy): domain Bacteria; phylum Bacillota; class Clostridia; order Lachnospirales; family Lachnospiraceae; genus Roseburia. Next base: position 443 of record JBJENM010000120.1, read on the forward strand.
CGTTTCCATTTTGCCGGTAGACAGTGAACACAGTGCGATTTTCCAGTCCTTACAGGGAAATGACAGAAGGTCTGTGAAAAAGATCCTTCTTACAGCATCCGGTGGTCCGTTCCGTGGAAAGAAGCAGGAAGATTTATTAAACATTCGTGTAGAGGATGCTTTGAAACATCCGAACTGGGCGATGGGACAAAAAATTACCATTGATTCTTCCACGATGGTTAATAAAGGATTGGAAGTCATAGAAGCAAAGTGGCTGTTTGGGGTAGATGTAGATGATGTTCAGGTTGTTGTGCAGCCTCAGAGTATCATTCATTCGATGGTAGAATATGAAGATGGTGCAATTATTGCGGAGCTTGGAACTCCGGATATGAAACTTCCGATACAGTATGCGCTTTATTATCCGCAGAGGCGATATCTTCCGGGAGACAGACTGGATTTCTGGAGTCTTGGGAAACTGGATTTCGAAAAACCGGATATGGATACATTTTACGGACTGGCGCTTGCTTATGAAGCCGGAAGGAAAGGTGGTTCACTTCCTACAGTGTTTAATGCGGCGAATGAGCTTGCGGTTAGTAAATTTTTAAAACGCGAGATTAAATATCTTGAGATTGTAGAGATTATAGAAGACTGTATGTCTGCGCATAAAAATATTGTAAATCCGTCATTAGAGGAAATCCTTGAGACAGAGGCAGCAACTTATGAACGAATCAATAGTAGGAGGTAATCGTTAATTTGGGTATTATATTTGCAATACTGATTTTCAGTTTTATCGTATTTTTTCATGAGCTGGGACATTTTTTACTGGCGAAAAAAAATGGCATAGATGTGGAAGAGTTTGCAATTGGAATGGGACCGAATCTTATATCAAAAGAGTATAAAGGGACCAGATATTGTATTAAGCTTCTTCCCATCGGAGGTTTATGTATGATGGGGGAAGATGAAGAGGCAACAGATTCTCCGTCTAATTTTAATAACAAATCGGTGTGGGCACGAATCAGTGTAATTGCAGCCGGACCGGTCTTTAATTTCATCCTGGCATTCATTTTTGCTGTAATTTTAACGGCGATGGTTGGGTACGACAAGCCGGTGATCAGTAATGTTGAGGAAGGGTATCCGGCGTATGAAGCGGGGATTCGTGAAGGAGATACGATTGTAAGATTGAACGGGAAAAAGATTAATATTTTCCGTGAGATCAATACGTATAATCAGTTTAACCAGGGAAAAGAGACAGAGATCACATTTTTGCGTGATGGCGAAAAGAAAACAGTTACCGTGACGCCAAAAATGGACGAAGAGCTTGGATATTACCGGTTCGGAATCGGGGGTGGCTCTTACACAAAGGCTAATGTTTTTACAGCTTTGCAGTATGGAGTCTATGAAGTAAAATTCTGGATCTGTACAACGGTAGATAGTCTGAAGATGCTTGTCACAAGGCAGATTGGAATGGATCAGCTGTCAGGTCCTGTAGGAATTGTAAGTGTCGTTGATGATACGTACCAGGAAAGTAAGTCTTATGGAGCATTTGTTGTGTTGGCGCAGTTTTTAAATATTGCCATTTTGCTGTCAGCAAACCTGGGTGTCATGAACCTTTTGCCGATACCGGCATTGGATGGAGGAAGACTTTTGTTCTTGTTCGTCGAGGCTATAA
>JBJENM010000121.1:0-9193 GCA_051880175.1 Agathobacter sp.
GGTCTAATCCGCCGTAACCGATATCGTATGCCCATCCGTCACCACCGAAGATCCATACAGACTTCTTGCCAAGGTAATCCTTCTTAGCAAGTGCTTCCTTAGCATCCGGGCATCCTGCTGCTGCAGCCTTCTCTAACTCAGCAATAAGTGCTGCTGTAGGAGCTACGTTAGCCTTTGTGTTATCCTTGGTAGCCATGAACTCATCAAATGCTGCCTTGAGTTCTGCAGATGCCTTGTCGCTTGTAGCGCAGGCTGTTGCAGCCTCGATTGCACGTTCACGTAAGTACTTCTGTCCAACCTGCATACCAAGACCATGTTCTGCATTATCCTCGAACAAGGAGTTAGACCAAGCCGGTCCCTTCTTAGAATCGATATTTACAGTATATGGTGATGTAGCAGCCGGGTTACCCCAGATAGAAGAACATCCTGTTGCATTTGAGATGTACATCTGCTCACCAAAGAGCTGGGTAATAAGTCTTGCATAAGAGGTCTCTGCACAACCTGCACATGATCCTGAGAACTCAAGGAGTGGCTGGTTGAACTGTGATCCCTTAGGAGTAAGATCATTCATTCCTGCGTCAGTCTTCTTAGAAACATTAGCAACTAAGTAATCAAATACCGGCTGCTCTGCTGCCTGAGACTCCTGTGGAACCATTGCGATAGCACCAACCGGACAAACAGTGATACACTCGCCGCATCCCATACAGTCAAGTGGAGATACGCTCATGGTGTACTTGTAAGCGCCAGCCTTTGGCTTCATATCAGCAATCTTCATATTGTCCGGAGCTGCCTTAACTTCGTCATCAGAAAGTAAGAATGGACGAATGGTAGCATGTGAACATACAAATGCACACTGGTTACACTGGATACACTTTTCTGCATCCCACTCAGGTACGGTTACAGCAGTACCGCGCTTCTCGTATGCAGAAGCACCTGTTACGAACTGACCATCTGCAATATCCTTGAATGCGGATACTGGAAGAGAATCTCCATCCATCTTAGAGATTGGCTCAAGAAGATCGTTCACAAGCTTAACAACCTCTGGACGACCGGTCTTTGCAGCCTTTGGAGCATCTGCTTCCGGATTAGACCAGGATGCTGGAACCTCAACCTTATGTATAGCATCTACACCGGCATCGATTGCCTTGTAGTTCATCTCTACTACTGCATCACCCTTCTTAGAGTAAGACTTCTTAGCAGCCTGCTTCATGTAATCAACAGCCTCATCGATTGGCATTACATCTGCAAGCTTGAAGAATGCAGACTGTAAAATGGTGTTGGTTCTCTTGCCCATTCCAATCTCGATAGCCTTGTCAATTGCGTTGATAGTGTAAAGCTGAATATTGTTATCAGCGATATACTTCTTAGCATCTGCATTTAAGTGATGAGCCAGTTCTTCATCAGACCACTGGCAGTTGATCATGAATACTCCGCCCGGCTTAACGTCCTGAACCATCTTCATACCCTGAGTTACATATGCAGGATTGTGGCAGGCAACGAAGTCAGCCTGGTTGATATAGTAAGGACTCTTGATTGGGTTATCACCAAAACGTAAGTGAGAAATGGTAATACCACCGGTCTTCTTGGAGTCATACTGGAAATATGCCTGAATGTACTTGTCTGTGTGGTCACCGATGATCTTTGTAGAGTTCTTGTTTGCACCTACAGTACCATCTCCACCAAGTCCCCAGAACTTGCACTCCTTAGTTCCCGGAGCAGAAGTAATTGGAGCAGGTTTTACTTCCGGTAAGCTTAAATTGGTAACGTCATCCACGATACCAAGAGTAAATCTGTGCTTTGGCTCATCCTTTGCAAGCTCTGTATATACAGCAAATACAGATGAAGGAGGAGTATCCTTAGAACCTAATCCGTAACGTCCGCCAATAAGAACAACATCGTTCATTCCGGCCTCACGAAGTGTGGTAGCTACGTCTAAGTATAATGGCTCACCGAGAGATCCCGGCTCTTTTGTACGGTCTAATACAGCGATCTTCTTTGCAGTCTTTGGAATTACCTTAAGAAGAGCTTCTGAAGACCATGGACGATATAAACGAACCTTAACAAGTCCGACCTTCTCACCCTTAGCGGTTAAGTAATCGATAACTTCTTCAGCTACGTCATTGATAGAACCCATAGCGATGATGACACGGTCAGCATCCGGAGCTCCGTAGTAGTTAAATAACTGATAATCTGTACCAAGCTTCTCGTTAACCTTGTTCATGTACTTCTCTACTACTGCAGGAAGTGCATCATAGAAGGAGTTACAAGCCTCTCTATGCTGGAAGAAAACGTCTCCGTTCTCGTGTGATCCACGTGATGCCGGATGCTCCGGGTTAAGAGCATGTGCACGGAATGCTTCAACAGCATCCATTGGACACATTTCCTTTAAATCTTCATAATCCCACTTCTCGATCTTCTGAATCTCATGAGAGGTACGGAATCCATCGAAGAAGTTAATAAATGGTACTCTTCCCTCTAATGCAGCAAGATGTGCTACCGGAGAAAGATCCATAACTTCCTGTGGGTTAGTCTCGCAAAGCATTGCAAAACCGGTCTGACGACAAGCATATACGTCACTGTGATCACCGAAAATATTCAATGCATGTGAAGATACGGTACGTGCAGATACATCAAATACGCAAGGAAGGTTCTCACCTGCGATTTTGTACATATTAGGGATCATAAGAAGAAGTCCCTGTGAAGCGGTAAAGGTTGTGGTAAGTGCTCCGGCTGCAAGTGATCCGTGAACGGTACCAGCTGCACCAGCCTCAGACTCCATCTCAACTACCTTTACGGTGCTTCCGAAAATGTTCTTCTGTCCTGCTGCAGACCACTGATCAACAGAGTCAGCCATTGGAGAAGAAGGTGTGATCGGATAGATTCCTGCAACTTCTGTGTAAGCATATGCTACATGAGCGGCTGCGGTATTTCCATCCATTGATTGTTTTGCTCTAGGCATTTTGTTTCCTCCTTTTGTTCTCTACGAATGTGTCCCATACACACTCAGTATTTGGATACAATTTTACCATTTTTTTTGGAGAGTGTAAAGTCGATTAAACACCTTTATTCTGTTTTAAATTTAGAACAAAGAAAGACCAGCAGCTATTACTGCTGGTCCTTCAAATAAATTTTTTTAAACTCATCTGCCGGAAGTGGTTTATTGCACAGATATCCCTGTCCATGGGAAAATCCGCTGGTGGACAGAAAATCTCTCTGTTCTGCCGTTTCTATTCCTTCAAAGATAACATCCTTGCCGGCAATCTGGATAAGCTTACCAATCTCTGTAATCAGTTCCCTCTGCTTCTTAGAATCCGCTTTGTCGATAAAGCTCTTATCCATTTTTACTACATCTACCGGAATATCGGTAAGAACAGAAAGGGAAGAATAACCGGTTCCGAAATCATCAATTGCAATGGAAAATCCCATCTCCCGCAATTTGTCCAGACAGTAATTCAACACTTCCTTGTTCTTAATAAAAACGCCTTCGGTAATCTCAATTTCGATATACTTTGCCGGAACGATATATTTTTCAAGAAGCATTTTAATCCGGTCAATAAAATCCTGACCATCCTGCTCAAAATGCCTTCCCGAAAAATTTGTGGATACCACCAGGGGTTCTATTCCTTCTTCTATCCAGCTTTGCATGGTCTTTAACAATTCCTCAAAAATGTAAAAATCCAGTTCCGTTACATATCCGATCTTTTCCAGGGGTTCTAGGAACATTCCCGGAGGAAGCACTCCTCCGTTTGGCTTTTTCCATCTTGCTAGAGCTTCTGCCCCATATATCCTGCCATCCCGCAGCATGAACTTCGGCTGCAGATACATCTGAAAATCTTTTCGGGATAATGCATCATAAAACTCTCCTATGATGGCCTGCTCTGCCTTTTTCTCATTGCGCAGCTCATCCGTAAAAAATACAATTTCCTTAGACCTGCTGTGTTTTGCCATTTTCCAGGCTAAATTTGCATTTTCAAATGCCATTTCCACGTCTGTATATTTATCTTCAAATATATAGACCCCAGAGCAGATGCTCATGCTGCTGCTTGGATATTGCTGGCTCTGCAGCCGGGCAAATTTTTTATGCTGCTCGTTCAGGCTTTTCGTTAATGCTTCCTTCGTATCCGCAGCAAACAAGATTACAAAAAAGTCCGAATACAAATGGCTGCCTGCAACATAATACGGCTGGCTCTTGGTAAGCTCTGCAAACATTTTTAAGGCATAATCTCCGACCTGATAGCCATAGTTGTCGTTTACATATCCAAAATTATTAATGTCCAGATACTCTAAAGCATACACCTTGTCCGCCTTCGGATGATTCAGGATTTCTCTTACTTTACTCTGAAATGTATCGAAATTGTACAATCCGGTAAGCTGGTCTTTTCTCTGGATTTTTCGGAGTTCCTTTTTACTCTCATCCATGCGGATTCGCAGAGAAACAAATACCGCAATTGCCCTTGTAAGCTCATTTAAAAGAGCCACTTCATTGGGTGCCCACTCTCTTGTTTTATCCATGGAGACATAGTAAATGTATCCGCTTGTCACACCGATATGCTCAAACTTTCCTGCCAGAATCGCACAATCCGTATATTCCAGTTCATTTGCGTTTTTCCATTCCTTAATTCCGTTTTGATACATCCATCTCGATGCCCTTCGAATTTCAACCATCTCTCCCACAGGAGTCCCCTCCAGTTGCTTGCTGGTCTTTGGGAATAAGGATTTTTCGTAAAAGCTGTATTTTTCACTATAATAATTGGATAGAACAAGATTTTTTCCACTGGGATCTATCTCAAAGATTGCAACAAGATCCAGATTGAACCGGTCGGATATTCTCTTAAGCAGCATATTGAGGGATCCGTCAATATTTCTTGCATGAGTCATGAGACCCGTGGCAAATGTAAGGAACTCCTTATCCTGCATGCTCAGATCGATCCGGTTTTCTACAGACCGTTCTTTCTTTCTTATCGGTCCGGCGTCCTCCTCCTTTGCTACCTCAAACCCGCTCTTTCCACCCTGTTTTGCACGATACATGGCACGATCAGCTTTTTCAAATAAGGTCTGATAGTCCCTTCCGTCTTTTCCGTAAAAAGCAATTCCCATACTGACGGAAATCTGTTTTGAAATGGCATCCCCTCTATAGGTTTTTTCCAGAGATTGACAAAGATTCTTCGCCTTTTCAATAACCTTCTCCCGGGGAACATCCTTCATAAATACCACAAATTCGTCTCCGCCCACACGTCCGACAATATCCTCACTCCGGAAATTTTCCTTTATTGTATTGGCAACATCAATGATTACCGTATCCCCATAAGTATGTCCAAAGGTATCATTGATTTCCTTAAAATCATCCACATCAATGACGAACATCGCATGTAGATCATCCGGATACTCTTCGATGGCACGGACAATTGCTTTCTGAGTTTCTACCTTATTATATAGCTTGGTCAGGGGGTCTCTCTTGGCCTCGTCAAAAATTACTTTCTCTTTATCCACATTATAACTGCGACCGATAAGCCGAATCACACTTCCGTCATCATCGGTAATACTGCGGTAGTAGGTTCGAAACCACACATAATAGTCATCTCCGTCCACAGACATATTGATCCGATACTCTACTGTCCCGGCTTTCTCATAAACCGTCGCACCTTTTACTGCTTTGATCACCGCATCCTGATCCTCAGGATGAACGCACTTTAAAATATCCGAAAAAGAACAGTACCGATCTGCCGCATCCGCATCTCCCCTCATTTCAAAAAAGCGCTTTGCAACAAGGACCTTCCAATTTAAAATATCCATTTCAAAAGGAATCTCTTTTGTGATTTCGCCTAACATCTGATACTGTTCATTGATCAGTCGAAGTTTTTGTTCTGTTTCTTTTTGTTCCTGAATATCTATAAATGCACAGGATATATAGGGCGCAATTTCCCTTATATACAAAAAATTGCATTCTACGCGGACCCATCGCTGAGTGCCGTCTTTTTCCACGATTCGTATATCACAGGTTTCTGCAGACTTGTCCCTTACGACGCTTTCTAACATTTCCTCAAAGATTGCCAGATCACGCTCATAGACTACCCCTTCGAAGCAGTCTCTCCGCAACAGCCTGCTCCGGTCCTGTCCGCACAATTCACACAATTTGTCGTTTACTTCCACAACCTCCCAATCGGCTGCACATTTAAAAACGGCCATTGGAATCGGTAAATTGAAATTTATCTCCTGCATATCTTTTATCCTTTATCTTGAATGTTAATATAAAGATATATCAATTATAACATCAGATTTTGTCGAATCCAAGATAAAACACTTGCAAAATACAAATTATAGGATAAAATAGAAAGCGATTGCATATTAAGCGATATGATAGAAAGGTAAAATTTATGATCAGTGCAAATAATGTAACTTTACGACTCGGAAAAAAAGCCCTGTTTGAAGATGTTAATATCAAGTTTACAGAAGGAAACTGTTATGGACTTATCGGAGCAAACGGTGCCGGAAAATCCACTTTCTTAAAGATTTTATCCGGACAGCTTGAACCAACCAGCGGTGAGGTTGTTATCACCCCCGGCCAGAGACTATCCTTCTTACAACAGGATCATTTTAAATATGATGAATATCCGGTTCTTGATACCGTAATCATGGGTAATAAGCGTTTGTATGACATCATGAAGGAAAAAGATGCCATCTATATGAAAGAAGATTTCTCAGACGAAGACGGCATACGTGCCAGCGAGCTTGAGGCAGAATTTGCAGATATGGACGGATGGAATGCAGAATCCGACGCTGCTACCCTGCTAAACGGACTTGGTATTCCAACGGAGGACCATTACACCCTGATGAAAGATATGCCAAGTGCCCTGAAGGTAAAGGTTCTTCTCGCTCAGGCCCTTTTCGGAAATCCTGACATTTTGCTTCTCGATGAGCCTACAAACCATTTGGATCTTGACGCAATTGCATGGTTAGAGGAATTTTTGATCAATTTTGAAAACTGTATCATTGTGGTATCCCACGACCGTTACTTTTTAAATAAGGTCTGCACCAATATCGCAGACATGGATTATGGAAAAATCCAGCTTTACGCAGGAAACTATGACTTCTGGTATGAGTCCAGCCAGCTCTTAGTCCGCCAGATGAAGGAAGCAAACAAGAAAAAGGAAGAAAAAATCAAAGAATTACAGGAATTTATCTCCCGCTTCTCCGCAAACGCATCCAAGTCAAAGCAGGCTACCTCACGTAAGCGTGCGCTGGAAAAAATCCAGTTGGATGAAATCAAGCCATCCAGCCGTAAATATCCATATATCGATTTCAGACCCAGCCGTGAAATCGGAAACGAGGTTCTTACTGTGGACGGAATCTCAAAGACCATCGATGGCGTAAAGGTTCTGGATAACATTTCCTTTATCGTCGGACACGATGATAAAATTGCTTTCGTCGGTGGAAATGAGCTTGCAAAAACTACCCTCTTTAAAATTCTTGCAGGTGAGATGGAGCCGGATGAAGGCACCTACAAGTGGGGAGTCACCACAAGTCAGGCATATTTTCCAAAGGACAATACTGAAATCTTTGCTACAGATGACTTAATCGTAGACTGGCTCACCCAGTATTCCGAAATCAAGGATGCCACCTATGTCCGCGGTTTCTTGGGAAGAATGCTCTTTGCCGGCGAGGATGGTGTTAAGAAAATGCGCGTGCTTTCCGGAGGAGAAAAGGTTCGTGTACTTCTCTCCCGCATGATGATTCAGGCCAGCAATGTTCTGATCTTCGATGAGCCAACCGACCATTTGGATATGGAGTCTATCACCGCGCTGAATAATGGTATGATCAAGTTCTCCGGCGTTATTCTTTTTGCCTGCCGGGATCATCAGGTCGTACAGACCACCGCGAACCGTATCATTGAGTTCTTACCGGATGGATCTATGATCGATAAGGTATCTACCTACGATGAATATTTGGAAAGCGATGTTATGGCAAGAAAGCGTCAGGTTTACTCTATGTCTGCTGACGACGAAAACGATAACTAATATATAACTCCCATTTTGAATTTGGGTTTCTAAATGAATTTGCATATTTGAATCAGAACCCACTTTCGTTTGTAAAAAGCGTAGCGGCACTAAATTCGCAATAAATTGCTCATTAAGTGCCGACGCTTTTTAAACGTTCTGATTCAAATAGCAAAATTCATTTTTGAGAAATCCCAGATTCAAAATGGGATAAAAAAGACCGTCTTGTTACGAAAGCTGCAAATTTGAGCTGACGAACAGGACGGTCTTTTTCAATCTGACATATTCCACATTAAAATTTGGTGTTATACAGTTCCCCTGTATTGTAGTTATACGTGTAATTCCCCTGACTATTGTAGGTGTTGGATTTGGAGCTCTCGATGTTCGCATAACTGTTGATCATAGATGCCTTTACTGCAGTTGCATATGCAAAGGATCCCGTTCCCTGGAACATCGTTGAAACTACAGAACTGTCTGCCTTCATAAATGCATCCTTGTCAATGGATAAGGTATAATCCTCAGAATCTATTTTTATACCGGCTTTTCCAAGAAGCTTTGCATTGTTGGCGGTGTTGTTAATCATTGATGCAGAAGCGTTTGCAATGGATGTAGTATTTGACTTTCCTGTCGCTTCAATCAAAGAATTGTAACCCTCCACAAATTGGTCAAGCGCTTTATAAAGCTCCTCTCTGTCAGAATTCTTTGATTTGTATAAGTTCTCTGCTGCTTTTGACAAATCCTCCGATGCGCTCTTAATCGCGGTCAGTGTTTTTGCCGAATCTGCTGAGGTTGATGTTGAGGCAACAGCATCCTTTACTGCCTCATTTTTTCCATCCAAAGAATAGTAGGACTTCATAAGCTTAAAATAGGAACCGCTCTTTATCAATCCATAGGTAGACAGATCAATTCCCATATTTGTTCCGCTATTCCCACCAAAAAACACATTGCTACTTGATTTTTGACTATTCAATCCCGAAAACAACATACTGATTGAATTTGAATCATACCCTGAAATTCCTGCCATAATTAATCACTCCTTTGAAAAAATGTCATCCATGACTTATGTACCTATCCTATATATCGGTTACTCATGTTACATATTTTATGTATATTTATCATCCTTTTCGAAATGGTGTTTCTTAGGATGAATTTTGCTATTCGAATCAGAACGTTTAAAAAGCGTCGGCACTTAATGAGCA
>JBJENM010000122.1:0-8896 GCA_051880175.1 Agathobacter sp.
GTATATTTTTCCGAAATGTGATTTTTATAAATCATCCAAGGATTCCTTCAATTTGTCCATGAATCCCTTTTTCTTCTCATGCTTTACAGAGGCATCTGCGCCATTTTCCTGGGTAAGAGATCCACCTGTAATCTCATCAAACTGGCGAAGCAGCTCCTTTGCTTCCTTGCTTAAGTTCGTCGGTGTGGAAATGATCAGTGTTACATAATGGTCGCCCCGCACATTCTTATTGCGAAGGGAAGGAACACCTTTTCCTTTCAGACGGATTCTGGTTCCGGTCTGTGTTCCCGGTGCTACTGTATAGATAATATCTCCATCCACCGTCTTGATACGGATATCTCCGCCGAGGGCAGCGATTGCATAGGAAATATATGCATTGGAGAAGATATTTACATCCTGACGTTCGAAGGCCGGATTGTTCGCTACAATAACCTCTACAAGTAGATCGCCTCTTGGCCCGCCATTCTTTCCCGGCTCTCCGTAATCACGGACTCTTACACACTGTCCGTTATCGATACCTGCCGGAATCTCGACTTTCTTCTTCGTTTTCGTTGCAATATATCCACTTCCGTAACAGTTTGGACATTTCTCACGAATCACTTTACCGGAACCCTGACACTCCGGACAGGTCTGAACATTCTGCATCATACCGAAAAGTGACTGGGTGGAATATACCACCTTTCCTTTTCCGCCACACTTTGTACAGGTCTCCGGCGATGTACCGGGCTTCGCACCTGTTCCATGACAATTTGCACATTCCTGCTTATAGGAAAACTCGATTTCCTTCTCACATCCAAATACAGCTTCTTCAAAGGTTATGCGGAGGCTGATGCGAATATTTGCCCCCTTCTGTGGTCCGTTTCCTCCGCCTCTTCTTGAACCGCCTCCAAAGAAATCGCCAAAGATATCACCAAAGATATCGCTAAAATCCATACCGGAGAAATCAAATCCTCCGCCGCCCATACTGCCATCAAATGCTGCATGGCCGAACTGATCATACTGTTTTCTCTTCTCCGCATCACTAAGTACGGCATAGGCTTCCTGTGCCTCTTTGAATTTTGCTTCACATTCCGGATCATCCGGGTGCATATCCGGATGATATTTTTTTGCAGTCTGACGGAATGCCTTTTTTATCTCATCATCTGTAGCGGTCTTAGATACGCCTAAAACCTCATAATAATCTCTCTTTTCAGCCATAGTTTTTCCTTTTTACTACCTACTAATACTCCCTTAGAGTATCCTTTCGGATATAATATAACAGAGTAGGGTTTCCGAGTATTTCCCCGAAAACCCCATACTATTTTTTAATAAAATCTTATACTTCCTTGAAGTCTGCATCGATGACATCATCATCTGCATTTCCTGCTCCGGCATTTGCATCCGAAGCTGCACCGTTAAATCCGCTCATGTCCGGACCTGCACCTGCAGCACCGGCAGCTCCCTGAGCCTGCTCATACATCTTTGCGAATACCTTCTGTGCGCTCTGTGTAAGCTTCTCCTGTGCAGCCTTCAGATCCGTAACATCTGCCTCAGTCATCTGCTCAGCCTCCGGATGTGCATCTAAGATAGCCTTAACTGCTGCGATGTCAGCCTCAACAGCAGCCTTATCGTTTGCATCAATCTGTGCTCCCACCTGATCTAATGCCTGCTGTGTCTGGAATACGAAGGAATCTGCATCATTTCTTGCATCGATTGCTTCCTTACGCTTCTTATCCTGTGCCTCGAATTCAGCTGCTTCCTTAACTGCCTTCTCGATTTCATCATCCGACATATTAGATCCGGAAGTAATGGTAATATGCTGCTCTTTTCCTGTTCCAAGATCCTTAGCGGATACATTTACAATACCATTTGCATCGATATCGAAGGTAACCTCAATCTGTGGAACTCCACGACGTGCCGGTGGAATACCATCCAGACGGAACTGTCCTAAAGATTTATTGTCGCGGGCAAACTGTCTTTCACCCTGTACAACGTTGATGTCAACTGCGGTCTGATTATCTGCTGCTGTAGAGAAAATCTGGCTCTTCTTTGTAGGAATTGTTGTATTTCTCTCGATAAGTCTTGTAGCAACACCACCCATAGTCTCGATAGAAAGAGAAAGTGGTGTAACATCAAGGAGTAAGATTTCACCTGCGCCGGCATCTCCTGCAAGCTTACCACCCTGAATAGAAGCACCAAGTGCCACGCACTCGTCTGGGTTTAAGGTCTTGCTTGGCTCTTTTCCGGTCAGCTGACGAACCTTATCCTGAACTGCAGGGATACGTGTAGATCCACCAACAAGAAGTACCTGACCAAGATCTGCATTGGTAAGTCCTGCATCCTTCATAGCATTCTGAACTGGGATTGCAGTCTTTTCTACAAGATCATGTGTCAATTCATCAAATTTTGCTCTGGTCAAGTTCATATCAAAGTGCTTTGGTCCTTCTGCGGTTGCAGTAATGAATGGCAGATTGATATTTGTTGTTGTTGCAGAAGAAAGCTCCTTCTTTGCCTTTTCAGCAGCCTCCTTCAATCTCTGAAGCGCCATCTTGTCGCCTGAAAGGTCTACACCCTCTGCCTTTTTGAACTCATCGATCATCCACTGTGTAATTCTGTTATCAAAATCATCTCCGCCAAGGTGGGTATCACCATTTGTAGATAATACTTCGATGACGCCGTCACCAATCTCAATAATGGATACATCGAAAGTACCACCACCGAGATCGTATACCATAATCTTCTGTTCTTTTTCATTATCAAGACCATAGGCAAGCGCTGCTGCTGTCGGCTCGTTGATAATACGCTTTACATCAAGACCAGCAATCTTTCCGGCATCCTTGGTTGCCTGACGCTGAGCATCATTAAAGTATGCAGGAACAGTAATAACTGCCTCTGTTACGGATTCACCAAGATATCCTTCTGCGTCTGCCTTAAGCTTCTGAAGGATCATTGCGGAAATCTGCTGTGGAGAGTACTGTTTGTCATCAATCTTTACCTTGTAATCCTCTCCCATATGTCTCTTAATAGAAGAGATGGTCTTCTCTGCATTTGTTACAGCCTGACGCTTTGCCGGCTCACCGACAAGTCTCTCTCCTGTCTTTGTAAAAGCTACGATAGATGGTGTTGTTCTTGCACCTTCCTGATTAGCGATAACGGTTGGCTGTCCACCTTCCATTACGGCTACACAGCTGTTTGTTGTTCCTAAGTCGATTCCAATTATCTTTCCCATTTTTTTATCCTCCTAAAAGAAATTAATAATTACCTATATCATGCGCAATTATGCGTTGTTAACAAAACTATGATACTACTGCCACCATGCTGTGGCGAATCACGGTATCCTTGTAGGTATAGCCTTTTTGAAGCTCCTGCGCAACGATTCCTGACTCATACTCCTCACTTTCCACCTGCATAACTGCATTATGGAAATCCGGATTGAATTCTGTTCCGACACATTCGATGGCTTTTACCCCGACGGACTCAAGCTCTGTCATAAGCTGCTTGTATACCATATCCATTCCCTGGACAAAGGCATCATCCTTATCGGCTTCCTCCACCGTTGTAAAGCCTCTCTCAAAGTTGTCAATTACCGGAAGTATCTTCTCAATGATATTCTTTGCTCCCAGATCGAACATCTGTGACTTTTCCTTTTCAGAGCGTTTACGGAAGTTATCAAACTCTGCCATCTGACGTTTTACTCTGTCATTTAGTTCTTCAATCTGCTCGTCACGCTTATCTTTTTTCTTTTTGAAAAAACCTTTCTTACCTTCCGAATCGGCGCCTTCTGCACCTTCTTCCTCAGATTCTTCTGCGGCTTCGGCATCTTCTTCTGCAGCCTCTGTATCCGTCGCTTCCTCCGCCGTCTCTTCTGTATCTGCTATTTCCTCTGTATCTGTTGTTTCTGTCGTCTCCTCTGCAACCGTTTCCTCTGCAACTTCTGTATCGACTTCTTCGGTATCAACAGCTTCTTCAGCAGTCATTTTCTTTTCCTCTGCCATTTAAAACATCCTTTCTGTTACTCATCCTTCGACTTTTTTAAAATACCATCTAGCTGGGATTTCAATGTCTTCAGATTCGTTACTACTTTTTCATAATCCATTCTCTTTGGACCAACAATTCCAATGGTTCCCTTTACCCCTTCGCCAAGATCGTAAGTGGCGGTAACAATACTGCAGTCCTTCATGGTCCGAACCGGTGCTTCATCGCCGATATAAACCTGGATTCCTGTTTCTTCCCCATCACTTGAAAGTGACTCATTTACCAGATGCTGCAGCTCCTCCTTTTCTTCAAAGGTAGAAAGAAGATTCGTAACACTTTCCGTATCTGACAATTCCGGATACTTCAATATGTTTGTTGCACCGCTGGTGTAAATCTCAAGATCTTCGTTTTCGCTTAAGGTCTGTGCCAGAGTATCTAACACATTTCCTACAATGCCGGAATGAATTCCGGCCTGTTCCTTCAGCTTTGCAATGGTTCCAAGGTTGATCTCCTGCAGGGAAAGTCCATTCAGAGACGAATTCAGCAAAATGTTAAGCTTAAGAAGCGTCTCATTATCTAAGGATTCCTCAAGATCGATGATTTGATTCTTCACCATGTTACTATTCATCACAATAACTGCTAAAAGCTGGTTCTCATTTACCGCAGAAAGCTGAATGAATTTTATTTTATTCATGTGATAAGAGGGTGCGGAAACAAGTGTGGCATAATTGGTGTTCGTCGCAAGAAGCTTGGCAACCTGCTTGAACATCTGCTCCATCTTTTCGGTCTTCTCAATGACAAATTCCTTCATCTCGGAGACTTCCCGTTCCTTTTCCTTCATCAGATGATCTACATAAAATCTGTAACCCTTGTCAGAAGGAATACGTCCTGCAGACGTATGGGGCTGAACAATGTATCCTAGTTCCTCAAGATCTGACATCTCATTGCGGATGGTTGCGGAGCTTAAGTTCAAATCTGTATATTTGGAAATCGTTCTGGAGCCAACCGGCTCTCCTGTCTCCAAATAATTGCGAATGACCGCATCCAAAATCTTCACTTTTCGTTCGCTTAATTCTTCCTCTGGAATCTGCATTCGTTTCTCCTGAACAATTCTTTTATTTTTGCTGTTAGCACTCAATTAAATGGAGTGCTAATATCGTTCTGTTAATAAAATAGCACCAAGGGTTTTCAATGTCAACACCTTGATGCTATTTTTATTTTTATTTTAGAAATATAATCATTTACTTATCGTTGTCCCTTATCGTAAGGGATTCCTTCTGCTTTTGGAGCCCTGGACTGCTTTGATGTAAACACAAGCACAAGAAGTGTAATAATATATGGAAGCATACGATATACATGCACGCTTATTCCGATATCAACCAGCCAGTATTTTCCGTCTCCGTTGATATCCAATGTGGAATAGCAGGCAGCGATACATTTAAAAAGTCCGAAGATAAATGCTCCTCCTGCAATATTCAGCGGCTTCCAGTTTCCGAAAATCATTACCGCCAGTGCAAGGAATCCGAATCCTGCCACATCTCCGTTTGCCGTACAGTTTGCGGCGGTAAGTGCAAAAACAAATCCTCCCATTCCGGCAAGGAATCCGGAAATCATGACACCGGAGTACCGCATTTTGTATACATTGATTCCCAGAGAGTCCGCCGCCTGTGGATTCTCGCCGCAGGAGCGAAGGCGAAGACCGAATTTTGTAGTATAAAGAATGATGGATAAAATAATGTAAATCAAAATGCACACGTAGGTAGCAATATAGGTCTTATTCAGGAAGGTCATTCCAAAGAACCCCATTTCCTCGTTTCGACCATATCCAAACATAGATTTTTTCAGCATAAACCAGGAAGCAGCATCTCCATCTGCCATGGCAATAACATTCTGATTTGCTACAATGCGCACGATAAACAGCACAATTGCAGGTGCCAGCATGTTAAGAGCGGTACCGCCAATAGTCTGATCTGCCTTTAGATTAATTGCAGCAAATGCAAGAAGTAAAGAAAACAGCATTCCCATGATTCCTGCAAACAGCATTGCAAGAATTTCAAACCCCTGAAGGGCTACCCAGTTGCCGCTTTCCTTCGCCGGAGTAAACCAGCCTGCCTGCTGTACCAGATTTACAAATAAAACACCCGTAAATGCGCCAAAAATCATAATACCTTCCAGCGCAAGGTTGATGACGCCGCTTCGTTCTGCAAATACGCCGGCCAGGGCAACGATCATGAGAGGAACCATATATAAAAGTGTCTGTTGAATCAGTGTCGACATTTATTCTTCCTCCTTTTTCGTTACTTCTTTGCTCTCTTCCGCTATCGCTTTCTTTTTGGATTTTCCTTCCAGCCAGACACGAATGACAAGGGAGAACGCTGCCATGTATACAATGATGGCAATAATAACATCCGAAATATATTCATTATAAGCCGTTAAATTCGTAAGCTGCTGTCCGACGATATTTAACATTGCCATAAAAATTCCGGTGAAAATAACACCGATTGGATTGTTAAGTGCTAAAAGCGCAACCGGAATTCCGTTAAATCCGACTGCCGGAAGTGCCTGGTAGGTGGACCATACAAACTCCGTATTGCCGGATAACCAGTACAGCGCTGCTCCTACACCGGCCAGTGCGCCGGAAATAGCCATGGATAAGATAATATTCCGTTTATCCTTGATTCCGGCATATTTTGCAGCATTGCGGTTAGAACCGCAGGCTCTGAGCTGATAACCGAGGGTCGTTTTATTGATCAGGATGTACATTCCGATAGCAATCAAAATCGCAAAGATAATACCGCCGTTTACCTGTGAGCCTGCAAAAAGCTTATCAAGCCCCAGCTTTACAGTAGCAACGTTATTATATCTGGTGGGATAAATATATCCGGTCTTTCCATATTCCTGTACATTACAGAAGCCGGAGCCATCAAAGAACCATGTAACTACATTTGCTGCAATCCAGTTTGTCATGATACAGGCAATAACCTCATTGATATTAAAGAAAGCCTTTACAATTCCCGGAATTGCTCCCCATAATGCACCGGCAAGTGCGGCACCAAGTACTGCAATAATCCAGATGAGCCATGCAGGAACAACCTCGGATGGGATGGATAATGCAATTGCAAGGCTCGTCATGGTGCCCATCAGATACTGTCCCGGAGCTCCGATATTAAAGAGTCCGGTTTTGTAGGCAACCCCTACGGAAAGTCCCGTCATAATCAGTGGAGTTGCACGAAACAGCATATTTCCCAAATTAGACGCATTCAGTCCCCAGGAAAGCGCGCCATTTGCACCTCGCCCTGTGCTGAAAATTCCAAAAAATACGATTCGAATGCCTTCCCAGATTCCTTTTCCTGAGATAGTACTCTTAAAAATACCGGTAATCAATACCAGCAATGCACCGACACACAAGCCGATCAAAATAGAAATAAGTGAGGATAGAATCTTTTTAACCGAATCTTTCGCATACCAGCGACTTAATTTTTCTTTCATTCGTTTGCTCCCTCCTCCTGATTTCTTTTTGCACCGGACATATACAGTCCCAATTCCTGTGCATTTGTCTTTTTCGGATCAAGCTCTCCGACGATTTCGCCCTCGTACATGACCAGAATGCGATCTGATAAGCTTAAAACCTCATCCAACTCCAGCGAAACCAGAAGTACTGCCTTTCCGGCATCTCTTTGGGCAATCAGCTGTGAGTGGATATATTCGATAGCACCTACGTCCAATCCTCGGGTTGGCTGTACCGCAACAACGAGATCCTTTTCTCTGTCCAATTCTCTTGCAATAATTGCCTTCTGCTGATTTCCACCGGACATACTTCTGGCAATTGTAACCGGTCCCTGTCCGCTGCGGACATCATACTGGTCAATCAGCTTCTCCGCATATTTCCTTACTTCCGGGAATTTGATAAAGCCTGCTCTTGCAAACTGTGGCTCCCGGAATCGCTGTAACACCATATTATCTTCCAAGGTAAAATCCAGAATCAGCCCATGCTTATGTCTGTCTTCCGGAATATGTGACATATTCTTTCCTTTTTTGCTGACGGATGCATGGGTAATATCCTCCCCGCACAATTCCACCTTTCCAGAAGTAATTTTATCCAGTCCGGTAAGTCCATGGATGAATTCCGTCTGACCATTACCGTCAATTCCGGCAATACATACAATTTCTCCTCTTCTTACCTTCATAGAGACATCATGCACCGCATCCTTCTTATGCAGATGGGATGCCACACACATATTTTCTATACTTAAAACAACATCCGTTGGTTTTGCCACATCCTTGACAACTTCAAGCTGTACCGGTCTGCCAACCATCATGTTGGAAAGTTCCTGTTTGTTTGTAGAAGCTGTGTCAACGGTTCCTACATACCTGCCTTTTCGAAGAATCGTAACACGATTCGATACCTCCATAATCTCGTTTAACTTATGGGAGATAAAAAGGATCGATTTTCCTTCCTTTGCCAGATTTTTCATAATCTGCATAAGCTCCGAAATTTCCTGTGGTGTCAATACCGCAGTGGGCTCATCAAAGATCAATATCTCATTGTCTCTGTAGAGCATTTTCAGAATTTCGGTTCTCTGCTGCATTCCGACCGTAATATCTTCTATTTTTGCATCTAAGTCTACTGCCAGACCATATTTTTCCGATAATTCCTCAAGCTTTGCTCTTGCAGCTTTTCGAGCCAAAAAGCCCATCTTTGTGTCTTCTGCCCCGAGGATAATATTATCCAATACCGTAAAAACATCAATCAATTTAAAGTGCTGATGCACCATTCCGATATGGAGCGCAGTTGCATCATTTGGATTATTAATTTTAACTTCTACTCCATCTTTCTTGATTATCCCCTTTTCCGGCTGATATAAGCCAAAAAGGACACTCATAAGAGTTGATTTTCCTGCACCGTTTTCCCCCAAAAGTGCATGAATTTCCCCCTTTTTCA
>JBJENM010000123.1:0-8614 GCA_051880175.1 Agathobacter sp.
CTTTTTACAAACGAGAGTGGGTTCTGATTCAAATATGCAAATTCATTCGGGAACAATTTTTTTAAGTGGGAAATTCAATTTTCGGCATCCTCCTTCACGGAGAGCGGGAGGGTGAATATAAACTCGGTTCCTACCCCTTCCGTGCTGATGACGTTGATATTCTGGTGATGTGCCTGAATAATTTCCTTTACGATAGAAAGTCCAAGGCCGGTTCCCTTCTTGTCTTTTCCACGGGAAAGATCGGTCTTGTAAAAGCGATCCCAGATTTTTTTGATACTGTCGGAGGGAATTCCGATACCGGAATCCTTTACGGAGACAAACACCTTTTCATTCTTGACACTGGTCTCGATCTTGATGGAAGAATTGTGATGGGAAAACTTCACTGCGTTATCGATCAGATTGTAAAGTACCTGCTGGATTTTTGCCATATCTCCTGTGACGAGAAGCTCTTTTCCTGTCAGAACAAGATCGAAAGAAATCCCCTTTTCCGAACAGATTCCCTCAAAGGTAAGGATTGTGGTTCGAATCATATTGTTGATATCAAAATCCGCAATGTCAAGCATAATGCCGTGCTGACCGAAACGATTCAGATCCAGTAGGCTCTGGGTCAGCTTATTGAGGCGTTCTGTTTCGAACAGAATGATGTTTAAGTATTTTTCCTGCATCTCCACAGGAATGGTTCCATCAAGCATGGCCTCAACATATCCCTTGATGGAGGTCAGGGGTGAACGAAAGTCGTGGGATACATTGGAAACAAACTTTCTCTGCTCTTCCTCCAGGGTGCCCAGCTCCTTTGCCATGTAGTTTAAGGTGTTGGCCAGATAACCGACTTCATCGGAGGAATGGATGGAGATTACTTTGTCAAAATCTCCCTGGGCATAGGAATCCGCCGCGTTCGTAATTTTACGCATTGGTATGTAAACCACCCAGGTAAAAATCAAAAGCACGATAAAGGAACATAAAAAAACAATTCCAACGGTGAAAAAGGTAATATTTACAAATTTGTTGGTGTCACTTGTGATCGTCGAAAGCGGTTTATGAATCAGAACATAGCCGCGGTTCTGGTATCCTATGGTAATCGGAGTAAATACGGTCAGAACCTCGGAAGAAAAGTTGTGATAAAAGGTTCCGGTGATGGCATATTTACTGCCGAAATCTCCGATATCAAATCCCTCGATAACAGGAAATTCTTCCTCCTCTATGGTGGAATCTGCGGAGTTGATTAAAATTGCACCGTGATTGTCTACAATCCAGATTTCGGCGGCAAGATAGGTTGAGATTGCCTCCATTTCCTTTTGCAGGGATTCTCTGGAAACAGAATTGCTGTAGTAATTTGCTGCATAATTGATTGCCAGAAGATTTGCTTCACGGTAGAGCTTTTCACTTTCTGTTTGCATGAGGTGCTGACTGGTCAGCTTTTGTGTAAAGGTACACACCACGATAATTCCTGCAAAGGCGAAAAGTAAATAGCTAAGCAGCAGCTTGGCATAAAGCGTTCGTTTCATTCTTTTACCTCAAATTTGTATCCGATTCCCCATACTGTCGCGATCTGCCAATCCTCGTGATCGTTGATTTTTTCCCGGAGCCGCTTTACGTGTACATCCACGGTTCTGGTGTCTCCGATGTACTCATATCCCCAGATGTGATCCAAAAGCTGCTCTCTGGTAAATACCTGATTGGGAGAGGAGGCAAGAAAATACAAAAGCTCCAGTTCCTTTGGGGGCATATCTACGGCATGACCCTGGTAGATCACGGAGTAATTGGACAAATTGATGGTAAGGTCCGGATATTCCACACATTTGATTTCCACAGGCGCAGGCTCTGCCTTTACCGGCTGATAGCGTCGAAGAACTGCTTTGACACGGGCAACAAGCTCTTTGGAGTCAAAGGGCTTCATGATATAATCATCGGCTCCGAGCTCCAGTCCCAGTACCTTGTCAAAAATCTCACCCTTTGCGGAGAGCATGATAATTGGGACGTTTGCTTTGGAACGAATCTCACGGCATACCTGATAGCCGTCAATGCCGGGAAGCATTAAATCCAGCAAAATCAGATTTGGATTGTACTGCTCAAAGGCGCGAAGCGCCTCCTCCCCATCGTTTACGATCTGGGTATCATAGCATTCCTTGGTAAGATATAAAGAGATCAGCTCTGCGATATTATTGTCGTCATCTACGATAAGAATTTTCTGTTTTGCCATATAGTTTTTGTCTCCTTTATTCAAATTCAGCGATGGTCACACCGGCATCGCCTTCTCCAAACTCCCCAAGATGGAAGGATTTTACATACTTTAAGCGTTTCAAATGGTTGTGCACCGCACTTCGAAGGGCACCGGTTCCTTTTCCGTGGACAATGCGGACGGATGGAAGATGGGCAATATATGCGTCGTCCAAATATTTGTCCAATTCAGCAATGGCTTCATCTGTCGTTTTTCCAATCAGATTGATTTCCGTGGAGACGGAAGCAGACTTGCTCATCTTAATTTTTCCACTGCCGTTGCCGTACTTTTTGGTAACCGGAGAAGCATCCTCGTTGATTAAAATCAAATCATTGATATTCACAAGCGAACGCAAAATTCCCATCTGCACATAGAGATCCCCCTTGGCATTCGGCAGGGTGTGGACGGTTCCTTTTAGGTTCATGGACAGAACCTTTACACTATCTCCGATGCGGAGCTTCTTTGGAACATTGTGGTTTACTGTTTCCTGCTTCTTGATGCCGGAAAGGTTTTTCTCTTTTTCGGACATCTTGTTGCGCAGGTTGGTACGCTCCTTTTCCATCTGGCTCATGGGCACAGTTCCCTGGCCGTACTTGTTAAAGTTGCGGATGGTCTCATCGGCAAGGTCCTTGGCTTCCTTTAAGATCGAAAGAGCTTCCTCATTTGCTTTTTGAAGGATTTTTTCCCTGCTTTGATCTAAGTGCTCCTGCTTTTGCTCCAGCTTTTTCTTTAAATCCTCAACCTCAGATTTGTACCGGTTTATTTCCATCTGCTCCTTTTCAATGGTCTGGCGGCTTGCCTCAAGATTGGAAAGAAGATCTTCAAAGTCCACATCCTTCTGACCCAGTCTGGTTCTTGCATCCTCGATGATATTGTCGGATAGACCAAGCTTGGAGGAAATGGCAAATGCGTTACTTTTTCCGGGAATACCGATGAGCAGACGATAGGTCGGACTTAGGGTCTCTACGTCGAATTCACAGCAGGCATTTTCTACGCCGTCGCTGGTAAGTGCATATACCTTCAGCTCGCTGTAATGGGTGGTAGCCATGGTAATGGCCCCGTACTGGTGCAGCTTATTTAAAATAGAAATCGCCAGTGCGGCACCTTCTGTCGGGTCGGTTCCTGCGCAAAGCTCATCGAACAGCACAAGGCTTCGGTCATCAGCCTGATTTAAGATTTTTACGATGTTGACCATATGGGAAGAGAAGGTACTTAAGCTTTGCTCGATGCTCTGCTCATCTCCGATGTCCGCAAAAACTTCTTCAAAAACAGCAAGCTCGGAACGGTCTGCCGCCGGAATGTGAAGTCCGGACTGTCCCATGAGGGTAAGAAGACCCACGGTCTTAAGGGACACCGTTTTTCCTCCGGTATTTGGTCCGGTTACAATTAACTGCTTATAGGTATCGCCGATTGTTACATCGATGGGAACGACTTTTTTGGCGTCTAAAAGCGGATGACGGCCCTTTCGGATATTGATATAGCCCCGCTCATTAAAAATGGGAGCTATGCCGTTATAGCTTTTCGCCAGATTCGCCTTGGCGAAAATGAAATCCAGCTCGGAAAGGGCGGTATAGTCGGTCAGGATCGCCATAGAAAAATTCGCAACCTGATTGGACAGGTCCGAGAGAATGACATTTATTTCCTCCTGCTCCTTAATGAACAACTCCTTCAATTCATTGTTCAGATTGACAACAGCCATGGGCTCTATAAAAAGTGTGGAGCCGCTGGAGGACTGGTCGTGGACCATGCCGGGAACATTTCCTTTTGCCTCGGCCTTGACCGGAAGACAGTAACGGCCATCACGCATGGTTACGACTGCATCCTGCAGGTACGTTCTTGTGGTGGAATTGTTCATGATTGTAGTAAGCTGCGCATGGATGCGATCGTTCATCCCCCGGATGGATTTTCGAATTTTAGAAAGCGCAGGGCTTGCGTCATCTGCGATTTCATCCTCAGATAAAATGCATCTACGGATTTCCTCATGAAGGGGAGTAAGGGGTTCAATCTCTGCAAAAAGAGGAGAGATGGAATCTGTCTGCTCTTCATCCCGCTCGGTGCGGTTGTATGCTTTGGCACGCTTTGCAGCTTCTAAGAGACTACAGATATGAAGCAGCTCTGTTGTATTTAAAGAAGCACCGATATCCAGACGCTTCAAGGATGCCCGGACATTGCAAACTCCGGAAAAGGTGATATTGCTGTTTTTATATAAACGGCTTAGGGCATCTTTGGTATTTTGCTGCAGCTCGTTGATCCGATCGATATCGGTAAGCGGATGAATCTTCAGACAACGGCGCTTTACTTCCTCCGAGGAGGCATAGCCTGCTAGCTGCTCTAAGATTTTATGATATTCCAGTGTGTTTAAAACTTTGTGATTCATGTTACATAATTCCTTACAAACTTAGTGGTTAAACTACTTTGATTATACTCTATGGCGAGGCATTTTCAAAGGCAAAAATGGTTGCAAGAGGGAATAAATGCGCATATAATATTTTCTGGAGGCTTTTTTTTATGGAAGACAAGCAGTCACAGAAGAATGAATTTGTTCGGGAAAAAATCAAAGATAAACCTCGCAATAAAAAGAGACTTGTTTTTCGTCTGCTGAATGCGGCACTGTGCGGTGTGGTTTTTGCAGTAGCAGCGAGCATAGTCTTTGCTTTTGTATTGCCTAAAATCATAAAGAACTATCAGGGAACCCCGGCGGCCACCGAAGAGACGGAACAAACAGAAACAGAGGAAATCGTGGTCGATACGGAACCGGAAACGCAATCCACAGAACAGGAAGTAACCGGGCCGGAGACTGAGACCCAGATAGAGATTCCACCTCAGGATTACAGCCTGACCATTGAAGATTATCAGGATATGCAGAATCAGCTCTATGCAATCGGAATGGAAGTGAACCGTTCCATTGTGACCATAACCAGCGTGCTGAACGATACGGATATTTTTAACAATCCCTATGAGATGGAAGGCCAGGGCTCCGGTATCATTATTGCAGAGAATGACACCGAGCTTTTGATTCTGACAGAGAAGAAGGTCATTAATGGGGCAAAGAGCTTAAGCGCAACCTTTATTGATGAAAGTATGTGCGAGGTACAGATAAAGAAGCAGGATGGAAATACCGGACTGGCAATTCTTTCTGCGCAAAAGGCAGATCTGACAAAAGCCACCAGGGATGCCATCAAAATTGCACCTATCGGAAGCTCAGCCAGAATAAAAAACGGAACCATGGTTATCGCCCTTGGAAGTCCCTTGGGTACAAATTATTCAATTTTAACAGGCAATATTACTTCCACGGAAAATGAGATTACAACGGAAGATCACAACTATTCGCTTTTTACAACGGACATCATTGGAAGCAAGGATGGAAGCGGAATACTGATTAATGTGCAGGGTGAAGTGATTGGTATTGTCATGCAAAGCTACAATACCAAGAGCGCAAACAATACCTTAACGGCAGTAGCAGTCTCTGACCTTGTTCCGGTCATTGAAATGCTTTGTGAAGGCAAGGCCATTCCATATCTGGGACTTCATGTATCTACGGTTACGGATAAGGTCGCAAAAGCCTATGACATTCCAAAGGGAGTATATATCAGAGAGGTCACCCTGGATTCCCCTGCAATGAACGCAGGACTGCAGAGCGGAGATGTGATCATTCAGGTAAATGGGGAACCGGTGGCCACGGCAGGGGCATACAGTGCAAAGCTTTTGGCATGCGAGCCGGGGCAGAATGTAACCCTTATGGTAGACCGGAAGGGTGCGAATGGATATTCGGAAATTACATATACTGTTGAGGCGGGAATATTAAAGTAGTTTGGAGGATGTAATGAGATATATTGAAACACTCCGCGAAGGCGAAAGAATCAGCGAAGTATATTTGGTGAAGAGTAAGACATCAGCGCTTACAAAGAGTGGAAAGCCATATGATAATGTGATTTTACAGGATAAGACAGGAACCTTGGATGCAAAGATCTGGGATCCGGATTCTGTAGGAATCGAAGAGTTCGATGCAATGGACTATATTGCAATTAACGGTGATATTTCCAGCTATCAGGGAAAGCTTCAGTGCTCCATCAAGCGTGCGCGAAAAGCCTCTGAAGGAGAGTATGAGGTAGGAGATTACATTCCTGTCAGTGAGAAAAATATCGATGGAATGTACGCCGAGCTGATGGAATGCATCGCTACGGTGAAAAATCCATATCTTAGCCGCCTGTTACATAGCTTTTTCGATGATGCGGATTTTGCAAAAAGATTTAAATTCCATTCTGCCGCAAAGAGCGTGCATCATGGTTTTGTAGGCGGTCTTCTGGAGCACACCTTAAGTGTAACAAAAAACTGTGAATATTTTTCCAAGGCGTATCCGATCTTAAATCATGATCTTTTGATTACCGCATCCATCTTCCATGATATCGGAAAGCTGAAAGAATTGTCCGTTTTTCCGGAAAATGATTACACCGATGAGGGACAGCTTCTTGGTCATATCGTCATGGGAACAGAGTGGATTGGTGAAGAAATCAAAAAAGTTGACGGATTCCCGGTGGTGCTGGCAAACGAGTTAAAGCACTGTATCTTAGCACACCACGGAGAGCTGGAATTCGGCTCGCCGAAAAAACCTGCTCTGATTGAGGCTCTTGCCCTTAGCTTTGCAGACAATCTGGATGCAAAATTAGAAACCTTTAAGGAAGCCGTAAATGCGGTTCCTGAAAACAGTGCGCAGTGGCAGGGCTTTAACCGCTTATTGGATACAAACATTCGCAGAACCGTATAATTTGAGGGAATACATGCAAAAAAACGATTTATTTGAACTAAAGATTACCGACATCGGAGTGGACGGCGAAGGCATCGGAAAATACGAAGGAATGACGTTTTTCGTAAAGGACGCCTGTATCGGTGACGTAATCCGTGCAAGAGTAACAAAATTAAAAAAGAATTATGGCTATGCAAGAGTGGAAGAGGTGTTAACTCCTTCCACTTTTCGTATTATGCCAAAATGTCCGATCTACAGGCAGTGCGGAGGCTGCCAGATTCAGGTGATGTCCTATGAGAGCCAGCTTATGTTCAAGCAGAACAAGGTGCGGGGCAATCTTGTGCGTCTGGGACATTTCGATGAAGGGGAAATAAAGGAAAAAATGCTGCCGATTATCGGAATGGACGAGCCCTTCCGGTATCGAAACAAGGCACAGTTTCCGGTTGGCTATGATAAGAACGGGGATATTGTGTTCGGATTTTATGCAAGCAGGAGCCACAACATCATTCCCGTGGAGGACTGCTATCTCGGAGTGGAGCAGAACAAAGAAATCCTTGGTATCATTAAGAAATGGATGGAACAGTATGGGATTGCACCATACGACGAGACTACCGGGAAAGGATTGCTTCGTCATGTGCTGATTCGCTACGGATTTGCCACGAAGGAAATCATGGTCTGCATGATTATCAACGGAAAGAGCCTGCCACACGGGGCAGAGCTTTCCGGTCTGCTGTGCGAAATAGAAGGAATGACATCCATTTCTTATAACGTAAACACAGAGAATACAAACAAGATTCTCGGCGACCGCACGGAGTGCATATGGGGACAGGCGTATATTACGGACCGCATTAAGCAGTTTGCATTCCATATCTCGCCCCAGTCCTTTTATCAGGTAAACCCGGTGCAGACAGAGAAGCTATACAGCTGTGCACTGGATTTTGCGGGGCTGACCGGAAAAGAAAGCGTGTGGGATTTGTACTGCGGAATTGGAACAATCTCCTTATTCCTGTCCCAGAAGGCGAAGCAGGTGTATGGTGTGGAAATCGTTCCCCAGGCCATTGAGGATGCAAAGAACAATGCGAAGCTAAATGGCGTAACAAACGCAGAATTTTTTGTGGGAAAAGCAGAGGAAGTGCTTCCACAGTTCTATGAGAGAGAAAGTAAAAAAGCAGCTGATAACGACAGAAATTCTGCAGCTATGCTCCGCCCGGATGTGATTGTGGTGGATCCTCCGAGAAAGGGGTGCGATGCGGTCTGTCTGGATACCATGCTTAAGATGCAGCCGGAGCGTATCGTCTATGTAAGCTGCGATTCGGCCACCCTTGCAAGGGATCTTCGCATTCTCTGTGATGGAGGGTATGAGATCAAGAAGGTGCAGGCGGTGGATCAGTTCGGGCAGACCGTCCATGTTGAAAGTACCGTCCTGTTGCAAAGAAGAGGTGCTGACCCGGCACATTAAAGAAAGGGTAAAACAGAAAGAAAACAGAAAACAAAGGGAAGACATTAGAGTGCAATCATTTAGGAATGAGAAACACGATAATGTCTTTTTTGATGCATCAGTATGCAAATTGACTACCCGTGGAGGCACTTTGTGCATCCTGAACGCAACTTGTTACAGATAATGTACGACTTATTACAGTTATAGTGATTTG
>JBJENM010000124.1:0-8599 GCA_051880175.1 Agathobacter sp.
AATTTATTGCGAATTTAGTACCGTTACGCTTTTTACGAACGAGAGTGGGTTCTGAGTCCAATATGCAAATTCATTCGGGAACATGTCCAAAAAGGATAAATTTATTGCTCATCTAATTCCAAAAGTTCCTCGAACGCCTCCAGCGGAACCGGTCTTGAATACAGATACCCCTGTGCCATGTTGCATCCGATCTGTTTTAGAAATGCCGCCTGTTCCTTTGTCTCCACGCCCTCGCAAAGCGTTTTGATGCTGATTTTGGTTGCCATCTCCACAACCTGTTCCACAATAATACTGCTCTTCTTTGACTCATCCGTTTCATTTAAGAATTCCCGGTCGATTTTCAGTACATCCACCGGCATCTCCTTTAAGAGATTCAGGGACGAATAACCGCTTCCAAAATCGTCAATGGAAATCGGAAATCCCGCACTCTTGCATTCTCGGATAAAATCAATGATGTTTCGCTGTTTACCACCTAAAACGGTCTCGGTAAGCTCCAATTCAAGGAGCTCATGGGGAACCTCATAACGATCGGTCAACGCAATCAGCTTATGTAAAAAATCGCTGGTTCCGATATGTGTTCTGGACACATTCACGGAAACCGGTACCGTCCGCATACCCTTCTTAAGACGTCGACTTTGCATTTTTAAGACTTCCTCATACACGAAAAAGTCAAGCTGTACAATAAAGCCGTTTCTCTCAAAAATCGGAATAAATGCCCCCGGCGAAATGAGACCCTCCTTCGGATCATTCCAGCGGACCAAGGCCTCCGCTCCGATGATTTTTTCCGTTTCCAAAAGGTATTTCGGCTGATAATATACCGTAAATTCATGTTCCCTTAAGGCATCCTCCATCCGCTTCTCAATCGCAGCTTCCGCCCGGATTTCCTCTTCCATATTCTCGTCATAATATGCAATGAGTCTGGTATGATCCCTCTTAATGGACTTTCGGGCTGCAACTGCTGCATCTATATACTGTCCGATGGCTTCCTCATTTTTATTATCCCTGATAGTATAGATACCAAATTTCATAGCCGGCTTATAATGCTGCATAATGCCATTATTCTCAAACACGATTTCAGCCGTCAGACTCTTCAACAGGTCTTCTATATCCGATCTGCTTTGTGTCAGAATGAAAAACTGGTCTCCCATCTCCCTGGCATATAACGCCTCTTTTCCAAAGGTCTTCCGAAGACGCTCCGCAATTACAAGTAAAACCTTGTTTGCTGCCTTTTCCCCAAAATCATTATTGACATATTTAAAATGCTCCATATCCATGGAGATCATCTGGTATGCATTTTGACTTACTCTGGAAAGCTCTTCCTTAGCCTTCTCTCGAAAGCACACGCCGTTCCAAAGTCCGGTAACGGGATCAGTCATTGCCATATGATGGAAATGGCGTTCCCTTGACCAAAGGAAGAAAAAGTAAACCAAGGATATGATTCCAATGATACACACCATGAGTGGCAGCACCTGCCGCAGAATATCCCGCACATTCGGTTCATATACAATGTTCACCGAATTTTCAATGGTGCAGTTTTTAAAGGCTTCCTGTGGAATTTTCCTGATCGCCTTATTTACGATCTGCTGAAGCAGCTTGGCCTTTTCCCCAGCAAAGGCGCATCGAATCGGAATATCCACACTATGCATCGGAAATACCGCCAGATTCTGATAATTATTCATATTGTAGGCGGTCTGCAAAAATACGGAGTTCACCAAAGTTCCGTCTGCCTTCTGATCCTCCACCAGCTTCATGCAGTCCTCAACATCTTTTCCCTGAATGATTTCCCAATCCGGATAGGTCTCCTCCACATATTTCTGAATACCAACATAATTTTCCGGAAGAGCAACCTTAAGGACTTCCTCAAGGGAATCTCCCACACGGGCAATCATGGTGTAGCTGGCACTTATGTGGGAATCTGCATAAATCAGTCCATACTGGTCTGCAAGCTCATCATTTATATACGTACCGGCGGACATATCAGCCTGTCCGCTTTGAAGCATCTCCCATGAATTTTTGTACTCCTCGATCGGCACAAATTCAAAGCAAAGCCCGCTTTCCTGTTCAATGAGGCGCATTGCGTCCGCATATATTCCCTTATATTCTCCGGTTGCCGGATCCACATACTCAACCGGGTAGCTGTTTGCATCACATACCACACGAATCGGCTGCCCGCTTTGAATCAGCTCATACTCTTCTCTTGTTCTTCCGGTCAGAACATCAGCAGGTCTGCCATAGTAGGTCTCATACAAAATAGCTTCCACAAAGGGCTGTTTTAATTTGATCTGACGGGCCGCATAATCAATCTGCTCCATAAGCTGTGGATTATTCTCGGATACTGCAAAATACTGATTTCGCACCCCAGCCTTCGCCACATATTTATACCCGGTCAGATCTCTCTGGTTGGATGCAAGCATAAGATCTGCTTCTCCATCCTCAATCGCCGCCTCCAGCTCCGCGAAGCTGTTACAGTATACCGGCGTATAGGTAATCTGCTGGTCCTTTGCAAATTGTTCCAGCATTTCCTGCATATTACGGCTCTTATTCACAGCAATACGCTTTCCGTTTAATTCCTCATATTCTTCGAAGAAAATACTCGTGTCATCCTCTTTTGCACAAATAAGACCGTAGTAAAGACTGCTTCTTTCCGCACTTAGAATCAACCCTTCTGTGCCGGCCCAATCCTCCGACAAATCACAGAGAAGATCAATATTCCCATTTAGAAGCTCCGAGATTCGGGTTTCCTCCGTCACCGGAACATATTCATATTCCCATCCGGTGTATGCGGAAATCATCTTTAAATACGCTACACCATAGCCGGAAAATTCCCCATCCTTTTCCACGATCATCTGCCCATGATCCGTATAGCCGACACGGACAAGCTTTCCATTTCCCACTTCACTCGCCTTTGCAGGAACAGAAATACCTATTATTCCCAATATCATAACCAGCAGGATCACCGGTATCAACCATTTTCCCTTACACCACTTGTTTTTCATATGCACACGCCAAATCCTTTCCCCTAAAGAATGGCTACCTTATCGATTGGTAAACTTTCCTTTATTGTAGCAAATTCCGTTACCGTGTGCAATTCCAAAACTTAATTCAATGTCTTTACCAGACTCTGGTATACAAATTCACGAATTTCCTCATCTCCGACCCTGCGATACCGGTTCTCCTCCGGTCCCATCACCACAAACGCATATTCCACCATGGAGGTCAGAAGAGCAAGGCTTCTCTTTTCTGCATTCTTTTCCGTAAATACGCCTTCCTTGTAGCCATCCTCCATGAAACGGTCAATCATTTCATAGATATACTCGGAAGCCTCGACCCCAAATTTTTTCAGCGCACATTCTCCGCCTGTTTCCTGCTCCCCGGAGGTTTCCGCATAGGAATCCTCCGGATGTAGACTTGCCCGAAGAAGCTGAGAAAACATTTCATTGTATTCCTTGTTTTCTTTAATCCAGTCAAAAATCCGGTAAAAGCGCTCCTTAAAATGCTTCAATTTAAAAACCGCCTTCGCAAGCTCCACAATTTTTCTCGAATACTCGTAAATTAGCGCATGGGCAATCAGTTCCTCTTTCGAAGAGAAATACTCATACGCCGTGCCTTTTCCGATACCGGCCTTTTCCGTAATATCCTGCACCTTTAGAGCCCGGATATCTTTCCTTTCTTTTACAAGAACAGAGACAGCCTCAAACATAAGGCGCATCTTTTTCGATGGATTTTTTAACTTTTCCGTATCGATTACGATTCCTTTTTCCATATCAAGCTCCTCTTCCCTTATTCGTTCTGTCCGGACTATTCCAATTACAATTCTTCCTCGACCATGCTCTTTTCACGGTTAAATGCATCGTAAAGGCACGGAATTACAATAAGAGTCAGAATAGTTCCGTACAAAAGACCTCCAACAATGGTAATCGCCATTGGCTTCATCATTTCAGATCCTTCACCGATTCCCACTGCCGAGGTAAGCATGGCAAGAATGGTTGTAAATGCAGTCATAAGAATCGGACGAAGTCTCGTCTTTCCGGAATCGATGATGGCATCCTTTTTGCTCATACCTTCCCGTCTTGCCTGATTGATATAATCAATCAGCACGATACCATTGTTAACAATCAGTCCCGCCAACATGATAAATCCAAGCATTGCAATGACGCTGACCTCCTGTCCCGTGAGAAACAGTGCAAGAAAACCTCCGGTAAATGCAAGCGGGATAGAGAACATAATAATGAACGGTGACAGCAGTGACTGGAACTGTGCAACCATGATCAGGTAAATAAAGATGACTGCCAAAAGAAGCATTAATACCAGCTGGCTCATGGCATCATTAATGGTCTCATCCTCACCCTTCATGCTGACAGAGTATCCTTCCGGAATATCCATCTTGTCAATCTGCTTTTGAATCTCGTTGCTGACAAGAGTTATATTGTGATCCTCGTCAATTGCTGCGGAAACAGTCAGATATCTTGTCTGTGCCTCACGCTCGATGGTAGAAAGCGTGGTGGTTTCTGACATGGTACAGATATCGGTAAGCGGGATTTCCTCCTCTTCCCCATCCTCATTGGTATAGGTAAAGGTAAGTGCTTTGATATCAGAAAGCTGGGCATCCGACTGAACCTCAGTCTGAACATATACCTCATAATCCTTGATGTCGGAAGAAATCGTTGTAGCGGATGCGGTGTCTGCCATTTCTGCGTAAACAAGCTGGAAGACCTGTGCAACGGTATAGCCGTATTCTGCAGCCTTTTCCTTATCAACTGTGATGGTAAACTCTGCGGAAGTATTATCTAATCCGTTCTCCACATCCATGGTGCCCTCTGTATTTTCTACGATTCCGGCAACCGTTGCTGCAAGCTCCTGCAAGGTATCAAGATCACGTCCCTTGATTTGGACGGAGATTCCGGAGCCCATCATGCTGGTCATATCCATTGAATTTGTCTCCGTTGTGACAAGACAATTCATATCGCTTGTTCTGCTTTCAATCTCATCTGCCACATCATAAATGGAAGCATCGGAATCTTCATCCAAAAGAATGTACATGCTGACGCTATCAGAGTTGCTTCCGCCCATCATGCTCATCACTGAGCCGCCGCCAGCCATTGCACCGATGGTGTCAATTCCCTCAATATCGGAAATACGTTCAATCACTTCATTGGAGCATTCCACTAGCTCATCAAACTCTAACTTCTCATCCTCTTTTGCGGTGATGGTAACGCTCAGCTGATTGGTTTCCATATCCATATCCATGAAGTTTAACCCCTTTGAAAGGGACAATGCCGCACTTGCAAAAAGAAGTACAATGGCAAGTACAAATACGATAGGTTTGAATCGCAGGCATACGTCAAGCGCTTTTCCATACCAGTCCTTAAATCGGTCGAACCACGGATGCCTGATTTCCTTCGTCTTTTTTAAAATCGCAGAAGACATTGCCGGAACAAAGGTAAGGGCCACAGCAAGGGAAGCCACAAGGGTAAATGCGATCGTAAGTGCAAGATCAACGAATAATTGTCTTGTAATTCCCTCTGTAAAAATAATCGGAGCATAAACGCTGATGGTGGTAAGGGTTGACGCAATGATTGCACCGGTAACCTGCGAGGCACCCTCAACTGCTGCCTTTTTAATCGAATATCCCTCACCCCTCAAGCGGTAAATATTCTCAATTACAACGATGGAATTATCCACAAGCATACCAATACCAAGCACAAGACCCGACATAGAGATAATGTTCATGGTGATTCCTGTAAAGTACATAAGCACAACCGCAACGATAACCGAAAGCGGAATGGAGCAGGCAATGACCAGGGTTGGTTTTATATCCTTTAAGAAAAGGAGCAGAACAAAAATGGCAAGAATTGCACCAAAAATCATGTTCTGGAATACGCTTTTTACTACAATGTCAATGTAGATACCCTGATTCATAAGCACGGATAAGTGAAGCACCTCATTGGCATTTTCCATGGAATCAAATTTATCCAGCAGGCGGTCTGTAACATCTCCGGTAGAATAACCGGTCTGCTTTTCAATAGAAAGCATAATTCCCGGATTTCCGTTTATAATGGCATAGTTTTCCCCTGAGTTGTCTACGACTTCAATCTCTGCCACGTCCGAAAGGCGAATGATTCCAACCTCATCCGTTCCAAAATCCATAAGAACAAGGTCTCTTAATTCTTCTATTGTGTCTACAGATTCCCCGACACGAACCAGATACTGTTTGTCTCCGTCGTATGCATATCCTGCCGGCATATCGAAGTTCTGTGCAACCAAAAGCTGTGACAGCATCTGAACCGTCAAGATATTGTTCAGATCTGCGCTCTCAAGGGCACTTTCCTTTGCTTCATCCAACTGTGCCTGACCGGAAGCAAGCTGGCTTGCCGCGTCTACCAGGTCTGTGTATCCGTTTGCCATCTGAAGGATTCCGTCAATTTCTCCTTCTGCCAAAGAAACACTTGCATCACTTAATGCTTCCTGACCGTCGGAAATCTGCTTTAAACCGTCCTGTAATGCAGTGATTCCCTCTGAAAGAGAAGACTTGCTTCCCTGAAGCTTTGTGATTGCATTCGGGATATCCTTGTAGCTTTTCAAGGTTATCCCCATCTCTGCAAAGTTTCCTGACTGTCCTGCTAGCTGCATATTGATGTCATTTAAGGTTGCATTTAATGAGGTGACCTGATCCTGAAGCTCAGCGAGGCTGGAATAACTGGTGCCCATTTGGGCATTCAATGCATCAAATGCTTTTTTCTCAGCCATGTCAGCGTACTGGTTTCCGGAGATGGTAGCTTGGGCATCGGCAGCTGCACTTGCTCCGGAAACTGCCGCAGCATTCAACTGTGCCACCAAAGTTGAGTTGCTCTCAATTCCAGCGCCAAAAGCATCCTCTAGACCAGTAGTTCCATCTAAATATGTTTGAATTTCCGCATCTGTGAGATTTTCCATAGCTGGATCACTGTCTCTCACTGCTGCATACACAAATTGTTTCTTTATTGTTGCACGAATTGTAGGATACTGCGAATTATACGCATCCTGGTACGCCAAATCATACCCAGTCTTATATCCCGCATTTCTTGCGTCTTTAATTGAAGCGATTCCCTGATTTAGCGAATCAATACCGCTCTGCAGCTGACTCGCTCCACTATAGGTTGCTGATAAGGAAGTAACCGCGCTGTCAATGGAATTATAAGAAGACTGGAGAGAGGAAAGCTGTGATTCCAATTCTGCTTTCTTATTGGCAAGATCAATCTTATTGTTGGTAATTTCATTTGATCCGCTTCCGATTTGAGAAACCATTTCCTTCTGCCCATCTGCCATGGCATTTTTTCCGTCCTCAATCTTATCTGCGGCTTCATCAAGTTCGCTCTGTGCCTCATCAAACTTCTCATTCAATGCATTCTCAATTTTCTCATTGAGCGCATCGATTTTTTCCTGATTCATGGTAACCTCGATCGTTTCCTCAAGACCACCATTTGCTGTAACGGAGGCAACACCTTCCACACTCTCTAAGCTTGGAATCAGATCATTATTGACATACTCTGTAATTTCAGCTTCACTCATGCCATCCATATCCACTGCTGCAATCATGATCGGAAGCATATCCGGATTAATCTGCATAATCATTGGAGTTCCAACGGAATCCGGAAAACTTCCGGAAAGCTGGTCTAATTTCTGCTGGATTTCAATGACAACAGAATCCATGTTGGCACTCTGCTCATACTCAAGAACAACCATGGAATAGCTGTTATAAGAGGTTGATGTAATATTTTTTATGTTCGACGTTGTTGCCATTGCCGCCTCAATCGGAGCCGTAACATCACTCTCTACCTGCTCCGGGCTGGCACCCACATCCGTTGTCATAACAAGAGCATACTGAAAACTCATATCCGGTAACAAATCTGTTGTCATTTTCATAAGTGAAACTACACCTAATACAATAACAAGCAGTACCGCTACAAGTACCGTATATGGCTTTCGAACACTATACTTTGAAACCATTTTTCTTCCTCCTTATTCGTACAAATTCAAGCTTTTATCCATCTTTTTATAGTTTCCGACCGACCGGTCGGTCAATTTTCTTTTTCATTATACTCTGCAGGTTTCAAAATACAAGTAATCTCTCGTCTTTTAATATTTTTTTAAGATTCATGTACTATTCCGTACGTGCGGCTTTCGAAGCGGGCATTCCTTTTTGCTTCTGTACATACAATGATTTGAAAAATGAGTTATCTGGTATGTACATTTTTTCTCTTATACATACCAAATGAGTATAAGGAGATTTCTTGGTATGTATTTTTTCCGCCTCTACTTCCACCAGAGCATACCAGAAATTACAAAATGCTCTTTTAGTATGTACTCCTTTTCTTTTTATACATACATAAATAAGAAAAACAAGATATCGGTATGTATCTCTTATTTTTTTATACATACCAAAAAATACATTATTCTCGATTGGTATGTGTCCTATTATTTTTCTCACCTTCCAATGCATACCGCATTGTGAAAAGATTTCCTTTTCGTATGTATCCTGCTTTTTTCTCACTTTTCAATGCATACCTCATTGTGAAAAGATTTCTTCTTTGTATGCATCCTTCTTTTCTCTCGTGCACCA
>JBJENM010000125.1:0-35422 GCA_051880175.1 Agathobacter sp.
AGAGCAGCTGATTTGTAATCAGCAGGTTATCGGTTCGAGTCCGATCATCGGCTTTATACAATTTCATATTGATTTTGTATTATGGGCAGATTCCCGAGTGGCCAAAGGGGACAGACTGTAAATCTGCTGCAACTTGCTTCGGTGGTTCGAATCCACCTCTGCCCATTCTTCTTTAAGAAGATTTAATTTCATATCGCGGGATGGAGCAGTCTGGAAGCTCGCCGGGCTCATAACCCGGAGGTCATAGGTTCAAATCCTATTCCCGCAACTCAATGCACAAAAGCATTATGCCTAGTTAGCTCAGTTGGTAGAGCGGAGGACTGAAAATCCTTATGTCTCTGGTTCGATTCCGGAACTAGGCATTTTTTAATTCCAGCAACCATCCCAGTTTGCTGGTTTTTTTATTATTTAAGGTTGATATTAGCTGTTTAATTTGCTAAAGTGGGTATATATGGAGTTTAGGAGGCGAAAGGCCATGGAGAAGATCATATTAACAGGAGACAGACCAACAGGAAGACTTCATGTCGGACATTATGTCGGTTCCTTAAAGAGACGTGTAGAATTACAGAATTCCGGAGAATTCGATAAAATATATATTATGATTGCAGATGCGCAGGCGCTTACGGATAATTTTGATAACCCGGAGAAGGTTAGACAAAATATTATTGAAGTAGCCCTTGATTACTTATCTGTTGGACTTGATCCGGCAAAGTCAAATCTGTTTATTCAGTCCCAGATTTCTGAATTGACAGAGCTTACTTTTTTCTATTCGAATCTTGTAACCGTTTCCCGTTTGCAAAGAAACCCTACTGTCAAATCTGAGATCCAGATGAGAAATTTTGAAACCAGTATTCCGGTAGGCTTTTTCACTTATCCGATTAGTCAGGCTGCCGATATTACTGCATTTAAGGCTACAACAGTCCCGGTAGGGGAAGACCAGCTTCCGATGATTGAGCAGACGAGAGAGATCGTCCGTAAGTTTAATTCCATATACGATGAAGTTTTAGTGGAGCCGGAGGTTCTTCTTCCGGATAATGAGGCGTGTATGCGATTACCCGGAACAGATGGAAAGGCAAAGATGAGTAAGTCTCTCGGAAATTGTATCTATCTTTCCGACACAGAAGCAGACGTAAAACAGAAGATTATGAGTATGTATACGGACCCGACTCATATTCAGATTACAGATCCGGGACATATTGAAGGAAACTGTGTATTTACCTATTTGGATGCATTTAGCAGACCGGAGCATTTTGCAGAATATCTTCCGGAATATCAGAATCTGGATGAATTGAAGGAGCACTACCAAAGAGGCGGACTTGGCGATGTCAAGATCAAGAAG
Source organism: Agathobacter sp. (assembly GCA_051880175.1). GTDB lineage: Bacteria > Bacillota > Clostridia > Lachnospirales > Lachnospiraceae > Roseburia. The sequence continues at coordinate 1,340 of JBJENM010000125.1, forward strand.
TTCTTAAATAATGTTATTCAGGAAGAACTTTCTCCGATTCGCGCAAGGAGAGCTGAATTTGAAAAGGATATTCCGGCAGTTTACGATATCTTGAAGAAGGGAAGTGAGACTGCAAGAGAGGCAGCATCCCAGACCTTGTCCGAGGTAAAACGTGCAATGAGAATTAACTATTTTGATGACGAAGAATTAATTCGTGTGCAGAGCGAAAAATATTCCGGTGTAGAAAAATAGGAATGATGAGGTGTCATACAGTGATGGGAATCAATGGGTGACGCCTTTCATTTTGAGAAAAGAGGGATTACTAGTGATTCGAAAAGCCACTCCGGAAGATATTCCTGCTTTACAGAAAATATATAATGATGCTGTTTTGCATACGACTGCAACATATGATACAGAAATCAAGGATTATGCAGACCGCTTGAAATGGTATGAGCAGCATGAAACGGAACCATATGTCCTTTTTGTAGAAGAAATAGACAAAACAGTTGCCGGGTATGCATCCTTATCCCGATATCATGAAAGACGAGCCTTTGATCCATCGGTGGAGATTTCTGTCTATGTAGATGAAGCATTTCAAAATCAGGGTGTGGGAAGCGCTTTGATGAAAGCAGTTTTGGATTATGCTAAGAATCAGAAATGTATTCACACGGTTGTATCCCTGATCACATCGGAGAATGAACATAGTATCTATCTGCATGAAAAATTGGGGTTTTCCTACTGTGGGAAAATCAAGGATGCCGGATATAAGTTTGGCAAATGGGTAGACTTAAGTATTTATCAAATCATATATCATAGAGAGTAAAGAAGGAGGTGCCAAATGGTAAAGTATTATAAAACAGACGACAGACAGATCCATGAAGTAAAAGAAATTGACAGCGGCGTATGGATTCAGATGATAAATCCCAGCGTTGCAGAGGGACAGGCTGTGGCGGATGCCCTTGATGTTGACATCGAAGATGTGCTTGCTGCCCTCGATGAAGAGGAAAGTTCCCGAATTGAGCTTCAGGATGGATATACCCTCATTCTTGTGGATATTCCCACAACGGAAATTCGACATGAAAAAGAATCTTATACTACAATACCGCTTGGTATCATTCTCACTCCGGATGAGATTGTTACAATCTGCACAGAGGATACGCCGGTGTTACAGGTTTTTTTGAACAACCGGGTAAAGGAATTTTCCACAAAGAAAAAGCTTCGTTTTGTATATCAGATTCTGTACCGGATTTCCGTATTATATCAGAGCAACCTTCGGGTGATCGATAAGATGAGAACAGATATTGAGGAACGTGTTGGGAACGACACAGAGGAAGTGGACTTAATTGCGTTACATGAATTGGAGTCAACCCTTGTCTACTTTGCAACATCCCTTCGTGCGAACAGTGTGGTTTTGGACCGGCTGACCAGATATAAAAGACTCGAACAGTATCCGGAGGATAAAGAGCTTTTGGACGATGTGATTGTGGAAAATAAGCAGGCTATTGAGATGACGGTAATTTATCGTGATATTATCAATGGTACGAGAGAGCTGATGTCCTCCGTCATTGATAACCGGTTAAATAACGTCATGAAGATCCTTACTTCTGTAACCATCGTACTTGCCATCCCCACATTGATTTCCGGGTTATATGGTATGAACGTAAAGACGGAAGGGATGCCCTTTGCAAATTCTGTATGGGGCTTTGCAATTGTATGTGTGATTACAGTAGTGATCTGTATCATTTCTCTTCTTATTTTAAGAAGAAAGAAGATGCTTTAATAATATAGAAGAAAGGGCAACGGATATGTGGGTTGCAGAAAACTGGAAAGACTATCAGGTAATGGATTGCAGTGCCGGCGAAAAGCTGGAACGCTGGCAAAACTATATATTGGTTCGTCCGGACCCGCAGGTCATCTGGAACACTCCCAAAACGCTAAAGGAGTGGAAAAAAATGAATGGACATTACCATCGCAGCGCAAAGGGCGGCGGCGAGTGGGAATTTTTCAATCTTCCCGAAGAGTGGACCATCCATTATATGCTGCCGATCGGAAAAGAACTGACCTTTCATTTGAAACCATTTAGCTTTAAGCATACCGGACTGTTTCCGGAACAGGCTGCAAACTGGGACTGGTTTTCCAAAAAAATTGCAGATGCGAAGAAAAAGAATCCGGACAAAGAAATCAAAGTATTGAATCTTTTTGCATATACCGGAGGTGCGACCCTTGCGGCGGCGGCAGCCGGAGCGAGCGTTACGCATGTGGATGCTGCAAAAGGAATGGTTGCATGGGCAAAAGAAAATGCGATTTCATCGGGACTTGCTGATGCGCCCATTCGCTGGCTTGTTGATGACTGTGTGAAATTCGTAGAACGGGAGATTAGGCGCGGAAATCACTATGATGCAATTATTATGGACCCGCCATCCTACGGAAGGGGACCCAAAGGGGAAATCTGGAAGATTGAAGAGGCGGTATATCCACTCATTCAGCTGTGTGAGCAGATCTTAACAGAAGAACCGCTGTTCTTCTTGATCAATTCCTATACCACCGGACTTCAGCCGGCGGTACTTACTTATATGCTCAGCACCACTCTGAAAAAGTATAAGGGAACCGTAATATCCTCTGAAATCGGGCTTCCGGTTTCAAGCAACGGTCTGGTTCTTCCCTGCGGAGCAAGCGGAAGATTTGAAGGAAATATATGATGAAAAAAAGCAGGCAAAATTTTTTACAAAATTTCTTTAAAATTTTTGTAAAAAGTGCTTGCTTTTTGTGATTTAAGAATGTATAATAGCTTTTGCTGTGACATGATAGCGATGAAGCGTGAGGTTGCTACACAAAGTTGTAGGTTTTCCGTGGAGCGAATGTCAAGTTAGGAAACTGACGGCAAGTCACTGTACAAAAAACGGTCTACATAAGGTAGAAACAACGTGTGAAAGGACAGTAATAAGAAAACATCCCCTAGCGGGCTGTGCTTTTTACAAGGACACACACGGAGAAGTGTACAGTCACCACTTGTCGTACTGAAACATAAGTGCGAAAAGGAGGCGGCTTTTTTTATGGCAAGTCAAGTAATGAGAATCACTCTCAAAGCGTATGATCACGAATTAGTAGATTCATCCGCAAAGAAAATCATCGAGACTGTAAAGAAGAATGGATCACAGGTGAGCGGACCGGTACCTCTTCCAACTAAGAAGGAAGTTGTTACTATCTTAAGAGCTACTCACAAGTACAAAGATTCCCGTGAACAGTTCGAGCAGAGAACTCATAAGAGACTCATCGATATCATTACACCAACCCAGAAGACTGTAGATGCTTTATCACATCTTGAGATGCCAGCTGGTGTTTACATTGATATCAAAATGAAGGAGAAATAAATCTCCACATTCCTTATTAAAAGGAAAGCAAAGTTAAAAATATCCTAGTTACTAGGATGAACGGTAGAACCGTTCCGCTGTAGAAAACAGGAGGTAAAGAAATGAAGAAAGCGATTTTAGCAACAAAAGTCGGAATGACTCAAATCTTCAATGCAGATGGTGTGTTAGTACCGGTTACAGTTCTTCAGGCCGGACCATGTGTGGTAACACAGATTAAGACTGTAGAGAACGATGGTTACTCAGCAGTTCAGGTAGCTTTTGCAGACGCTAAGGAAAAGGCTGTTACAAAGGATGCCAACGGAAAGAAAGAAATCAGAAACAGACACGGCGTTAACAAGGCACAGATGGGACACTTCACAAAGGCTGGAGTTTCAGCTAAGAAGTTTGTTCGCGAGTTCAAGTTTGAGAACGCAGGTGAGTACAATGTGGCAGATGAAATCAAGGCTGATATCTTCGCTGAAGGAGATAAGGTTGATGTAACTGCTATTTCAAAGGGTAAAGGTTTCCAGGGCGCTATTAAGAGATTAGGCCAGCACAGAGGACCTATGGCTCATGGTTCTAAGTTCCATCGCCATCAGGGTTCAAACGGTGCTTGTTCTTCACCAAGCCGTGTATTCAAGGGAAAAGGAATGCCTGGACACATGGGTAGCGTAAAGGTTACAACTCAGAACCTTGAAGTTGTAAGAATTGACGCAGAGAACAATCTTCTTCTGATTAAGGGTGCTGTTCCGGGAGCAAAGAAAGCTCTTATCACAGTAAAAGAATCCGTTAAGTCAGGTAAATAGTGCGAAATAGGAAAGGAGGAACTTTACGATGGCTAAAGTAGCTGTTTATAACATGGAAGGCAAAGAAGTAGATTCTATCGAATTAAACGATTCTATCTTCGGCGTTGAAATTAATGAGCATTTAGTTCATATGGCTGTGCTTCAGCAGCTTGCAAATAATCGCCAGGGAACTCAGAAGGCAAAGACACGTTCTGAGGTTTCAGGTGGCGGAAGAAAACCATGGAGACAGAAGGGAACCGGTCATGCAAGACAGGGATCTACAAGAGCTCCACAGTGGACAGGCGGCGGAGTTGTATTTGCTCCAACACCAAGAGATTACTCATTCAAGCTTAATAAGAAGGAAAAGAGAGCAGCATTAAAGTCCGTTCTCACTTCTAAGGTAGCTGATGGAAAGTTCGTAGTAGTTGATGAGTTAAAGTTAGACGAAATCAAGACAAAGAAATTTGTTGAGGTTATGAATAACCTTAAGGTTGAAAAGGCACTCATTGTATTAGATGACATGAATGAAAATGTAATCGCATCTGCAGCAAATGTTCCAACCGTTAAGACTGCTCAGACAAACGAGCTTAATGTATTTGATGCATTAAAGTATGATACAGTAGTTGTTACTAAGGCTGCTGTTGCAACAATCGAGGAGGTGTATGCATAATGGCAAACGTACAATATTATGATGTGATCCTCAAACCAGTAGTAACTGAGAAGAGTATGGCAGCTATGGCTGAAAAGAAATACACATTTCTTGTTCATCCGGAAGCAAACAAGACCATGATTAAGGAAGCAGTTGAGAAAATGTTCGAAGGAACAAAGGTAGCATCTGTGAACACCATGAACTGTGAAGGAAAGAACAAGCGTCGCGGAATGGTTACAGGAAAGACTGCTAAGACAAAGAAAGCAATCGTTACATTGACAGCAGACAGCAAGGATATCGAGATCTTCGCAGGACTGTAAGATAAGCTTTCAACTATGTGCAGAGATGCACGATAACAAATATCGAAAGGAGAAAAACAATGGGAATTAAGACATATAACCCATATACACCTTCCAGAAGAAATATGACAGGTTCTGATTTCTCTGAGATCACAAAGACAACTCCTGAGAAGTCATTAACCGTTTCTTTAAAGAAGAACGCTGGTCGTAATAACCAGGGTAAAATCACTGTAAGACACCAGGGCGGTGGAAACAGAAGAAAATACAGAATTATTGATTTTAAGAGAAATAAAGATGGTATTCCGGCAACTGTTATCGGAATTGAGTACGATCCAAACAGAACTGCAAATATCGCTTTGATCTGCTACGCAGATGGACAGAAGGCTTATATCTTAGCTCCGGAAGGATTAACCGATGGAATGAAGGTTATGAACGGACCTGAAGCTGAGGTAAGAGTTGGAAACTGCTTACCACTTGAGAACATCCCAGTTGGTACCCAGATTCATAATATTGAGCTTATTCCTGGCAAGGGTGGACAGTTAGTTCGTTCTGCAGGACTTTCTGCTCAGTTAATGGCAAAAGAAGGAAAGTACGCTACACTTCGTCTTCCTTCAGGAGAAATGAGAATGGTTCCAATTAACTGCCGCGCAACAGTTGGTGTAATTGGAAATGGTGATCATAACCTCGTAAATATTGGTAAAGCCGGACGTAAGCGTCACATGGGAATCCGCCCAACAGTTCGTGGATCTGTTATGAACCCGAATGACCATCCACATGGTGGTGGTGAAGGTAAGGCTCCGGTTGGACGTCCAGGACCATGTACACCATGGGGCAAACCTGCACTCGGCTTAAAGACCAGAAAGAAGAACAAACAGTCTAATAAGATGATCGTTCGTAGAAGAGACGGTCGCGCTATCAAATAATTAGGAGGTTAATGAAATGGCACGTTCACTTAAAAAAGGACCATTTGCTGATGAAAGCTTACTGAAAAAAGTAGACGCTATGAATGCATCAGGTGATAAGTCAGTAATTAAGACCTGGTCACGTCGTTCTACAATTTTCCCATCTTTCGTTGGACATACAATTGCTGTTCATGACGGCAGAAAACATGTTCCGGTATACGTTACTGAGGATATGGTTGGACACAAGCTCGGAGAGTTCGTAGCAACCAGAACCTACAGAGGACATGAGAAAAACGAGAAGAAATCAGGCGTTAGATAAGATTTAGTGAAAGGAGGTTTCATCCATGGCAAAAGGACATAGATCCCAGATTAAGAGAGAGAGAAATGAAGTTAAGGACACAAGACCTTCAGCTAAGTTATCTTACGCTAGAGTGTCTGTTCAGAAAGCTTGCTTCGTATTAGATGCTATTCGTGGAAAGGATGTTGCAACTGCACTTGCAATCGTAACATACAACCCAAGATACGCTTCAAGCTTGGTAAAGAAATTATTAGAGTCAGCAATTGCAAATGCTGAGAACAACAATGGAATGAAAGCAGAGAACCTTTACGTTGCAGAGTGTTATGCAAACAAAGGACCAACAATGAAGAGAATTCATCCAAGAGCACAGGGTAGAGCTTACAGAATCGAAAAGAGAACAAGCCACATTACAATCGTGCTTGATGAAAGATAGGAGGACATTATGGGACAGAAAGTTAATCCTCATGGCCTGAGAGTTGGCGTAATCAAAGACTGGGATTCCAAGTGGTATGCAGAAGGTGATTTCGCTGATTACTTAGTAGAAGATTACAATATCAGAACATTTTTAAAGAAGAAATTATACGCTGCTGGTGTTTCTAAGATTGAAATCGAGAGAGCATCTGACCGCGTAAAGGTTATCATCTATACCGCTAAGCCGGGTGTTGTAATTGGTAAGGGCGGAGCTGAGATCGAGAAGATCAAAGCAGATGTTCAGAAGTTAACCGAGAAGAAATTAGTTGTAGATATCAAGGAAGTAAAGAGACCTGACCGTGATGCTCAGTTAGTAGCTGAGAACATCGCTCTTCAGCTTGAGAACCGTGTTTCATTCCGTCGTGCAATGAAGTCTTGCATGGGTCGTGCAATGAAGGCAGGTGCTAAGGGTATTAAGACCAGCTGTTCAGGACGTCTTGGTGGAGCAGATATGGCTCGTTCAGAGTTCTACTCAGAAGGAACTATTCCACTTCAGACACTTCGTGCTGATATCGATTATGGTTTCGCTGAGGCAGATACAACCTATGGAAAAGTTGGTGTTAAGGTTTGGATCTACAAAGGCGAGGTACTTCCTACAAAGGCTAATAAGGAAGGAGGAGCTCAGTAATTATGTTAATGCCAAAGAGAGTAAAACATAGAAAACAGTTCCGTGGTTCAATGGCAGGAAAGGCCAGCAGAGGCAACAAGATCACAAATGGTGAATATGGTATCGTTGCTACTGAGCCATGTTGGATTAGATCTAATCAGATCGAAGCAGCCCGTATCGCTATTACACGTTATGTAAAGCGTGGTGGTAAGGTTTGGATCAAAATTTTCCCAGATAAGCCAGTTACAGCTAAGCCGGCTGAAACTCGAATGGGTTCCGGAAAAGGATCTTTAGAGTACTGGGTAGCAGTTGTTAAACCAGGTAGAGTATTATTTGAAATCTCCGGTGTTCCGGAAGACGTAGCTCGTGAGGCTTTGCGTCTTGCTACACACAAATTGCCTTGCAAGTGCAAAGTAGTTTCTCGTGCAGATTTAGAAGGCGGTGAATCAAATGAAAACTAGTGCATATTTAGAAGAATTAAAGTCACAGTCTGTTGCTGATTTACAGGCACAGCTCGTTGATGCAAAGAAAGAACTTTTCAATTTGAGATTCCAGAATGCAACCAATCAGTTAGATAACACAGCACGAATCAAAGAGGTTCGTAAGAATATTGCTAGAATTCAGACTGTTATCACCGAGAAGGCTGCTCAGTAATCCAATATCCTATCAGAAAGGAGACCGTAGGTCGTGGAAGAAAGAAATCTTAGAAAAACACGTGTAGGTGTTGTTGTAAGCGATAAGATGGATAAGACAATCGTTGTTGCAGTACGTGACAATGTAAGACATCCACTTTACAACAAGATCGTTAAGAAGACTTATAAATTAAAGGCTCATGACGAGAACAACGATGCAAAGATCGGTGATACCGTCAGAGTTATGGAAACAAGACCATTATCTAAGGATAAGAGATGGAGACTTGTTGAAATTATGGAAAGAGCAAAATAGAAAGAGGAGGCTACAAGCATGGTACAGCAGGAAAGCAGACTCAAAGTTGCAGATAATACCGGCGCTAAAGAGTTACTTGTTATCCGCGTTATGGGTGGATCTACGAGAAGATATGCAAACATCGGTGATATCGTTGTTGCCAGCGTTAAAGACGCAACACCAGGCGGTGTTGTTAAGAAGGGCGACGTAGTGAAAGCCGTTGTTGTTCGTTCAGTAAAAGGTGCCCGTCGTAAAGATGGCTCCTATATTAAGTTCGATGAGAACGCAGCAGTCATCATTAAGGATGACAAAACACCAAGAGGAACTCGTATCTTTGGACCAGTTGCTCGTGAGCTTCGTGAGAAGCAGTTCATGAGAATTGTATCTCTGGCTCCAGAAGTATTATAGGAGGAACTTCAGATGGCAAGTATGAAAATCAAAAAAGGCGATATGGTTAAAGTTATCGCTGGCAAAGACAAAGATAAAGAGGGCAAGGTTATTGCCGTAAATAAGAAAGACAACACAGTTCTTGTTGAGGGAATTAACATGGTAACCAAGCATGCTAAGCCAAGCATGGCAAATCAGCAGGGTGGAATCCTTCAGCAGGAAGCACCTATTGATGCTTCTAACGTAATGTACCTTCACAAGGGTCAGGCAACCAGAATCGGATTCAAGCTTGATGGAGACAAGAAGGTTCGTTTCGCAAAATCAACAGGCGATGTTATCGACTAATTGAAGAGAGGAGGAAAAAACATTGAGTAGACTTAAAGAGCAGTACGAAAACGAAATTAAGGACGCAATGGTAAAGAAGTTCGGATATAAGAACGTTATGGAGATTCCTAAGCTTGACAAGATCGTGGTTAACATGGGTGTTGGTGAAGCAAAGGAAAACGCTAAGCTTCTTGAGGCAGCTGTTAAGGATATGGAGACCATTACCGGACAGAAGGCTGTTACAACAAAGGCTAAGAACGCAGTAGCAAACTTCAAAATTCGTGAGGGTATGCCAATCGGATGTAAGGTTACCTTACGTGGAGAGAAGATGTATGAGTTTGCTGATCGTCTGATCAACTTAGCATTACCTCGAGTTCGTGACTTTAGAGGTGTTAATCCTAACGCATTCGATGGACGTGGAAATTATGCACTTGGTATCAAGGAGCAGATCATCTTCCCGGAGATCGAGTATGATAAGGTTGATAAGGTAAGAGGTATGGATATCATCTTCGTTACCACCGCTAAGACAGATGAAGAAGCACGTGAGTTATTGACACAGTTCAATATGCCATTCGCAAAGTAATCAGGAGGGAATTTTAATGGCTAAGACAAGTATGAAAATTAAACAGCAGCGCAAACCAAAATTCTCTACCAGAGAATATACACGTTGCAGAATTTGTGGTCGCCCACATTCAGTTTTAAGAAAATACGGAATCTGCAGAGTATGCTTCCGTGAATTAGCATATAAGGGACAGATCCCAGGCGTTAAGAAAGCGTCTTGGTAGAATAAGGAGGAAATAATATCATGATGATGACAAGTGATCCAATCGCAGATATGCTTACAAGAATCCGTAATGCAAATACTGCTAAGCATGATACAGTAGACATTCCATCTTCCAAGATTAAGGTTGCAATCGCCGGAATCCTTGTTGATGAAGGATTCATCGAGAAGTACGACATCATTGAAGATGGTAACTTCAAGACTATCCGCGTTACTTTAAAGTATGGCGCTGATAAGAATGAAAAAGTTATTACCGGTATCAAGAGAATCTCTAAGCCAGGTCTTCGTGTATACGCAGGCAAGGATGAGATCCCATCAGTACTCGGTGGATTAGGAATCGCAATTCTCTCTACAAATCAGGGAATCATTACTGATAAAGAGGCTCGCAAGCTTCAGGTTGGTGGAGAAGTAATCGCATTTGTTTGGTAGTCTAAAAGTATTTGGCTAACAGAACGTTTTTACTTGAGAACAGAATTGTTCATGAATACTCATCAGCAGTAAGAACGCATGTATAAAGTAACCATAGGTATAAACCTGCTATGGAAGCAGGACATACAAATTTTAAGGAGGTACGGGCATGTCACGTATAGGAAGAATGCCAATCGCAGTTCCGGCTGGTGTAACAGTTGAGATTGCAGAAAATAATCATGTGACTGTAAAAGGTCCAAAGGGAACTCTTGAGAGAACTCTCCCATCAGAGATGGACATCAAATTAGAAGGTTCTGAGCTTATTGTTACAAGACCGAATGATTTGAAAAAAATGAAATCCTTACATGGATTAACAAGAACATTATTAAACAACATGGTAGTTGGTGTAACTGAAGGATACACCAAAGTACTTGAAGTAAATGGTGTTGGTTACAGAGCATCTAAGTCTGGAAACAAGCTTACTCTTAACCTTGGATATTCTCATCCGGTTGAGATGATTGATCCGGAAGGACTTGAGGCAGTTGTAGAAGATAATAAGATTACCGTAAAGGGTATCGATAAAGAAAAAGTTGGCCAGTACGCAGCTGAAATCAGAGCTAAGAGAGCTCCTGAACCATATAAGGGTAAGGGAATCAAGTACGCTGATGAAGTGATCAGACGTAAAGTTGGTAAGACTGGTAAAAAATAATTAAAGGAGTGAACACAAAATGGTTAGTAAGAAATCAAGAACTGAAGTTCGTGTAAAGAAACATAACAGAATGCGTAATCATCTTGCAGGTACCGCTGAGCGTCCACGTTTAGCAGTATTCAGAAGCAATAACCATATGTATGCTCAGATTATTGATGATACAGTTGGAAATACCCTTGTTTCTGCATCTACCCTTGACGCTGATGTTAAGGCAGAAGTAGAAAAGACTAATAACGTTGATGCAGCTGCAAAGCTTGGAACAGTTATCGCAAAGAAAGCATTAGATAAGGGTATCACAACAGTTGTCTTCGATAGAGGCGGATTTATTTACGCAGGTAAGATTCAGGCATTAGCTGAAGCAGCAAGAGAAGCTGGTTTAGAGTTTTAGGAGGAGACAAACATGAAACGTGAAATCATTGATGCTAGTCAATTAGAATTAGTTGACCAGGTTGTTGACATCAAGCGTGTAACAAAGGTTGTTAAGGGTGGACGTAACATGCGTTTCACAGCTCTCGTTGTTGTTGGTGACAAGAACGGACATGTTGGCGCTGGTCTTGGAAAAGCAACTGAAATTCCGGAAGCAATCCGCAAAGGAAAAGAAGACGCAATCAAGAGCATGATCAGCATTTGCTTAGACGAGAACAATTCTATTACACATGATGTAACAGGAAAATATACAGGTGCTTCCGTATTACTTAAGAAGTCTCCTGAAGGTACCGGTATCATCGCTGGTGGTCCAGCACGTTCCGTATGTGAGATCGCTGGTATTAAGAATATCCGTACAAAGTCATTGGGCTCAAACAACAAGCAGAACGTTGTACTTGCTACAATCGAAGCATTAAAGCAGTTAAGAAGCCCGGAAGAAGTTGCAAAACTTCGTGGTAAGTCAGTAGAAGAAATTTTAGGTTAAGGAGGAACTGAAAGATGGCAGATAGAGTTAAAGTTACATTAATTAAGTCTACAATTGGTGCAGTTCCAAAGAACAAGGCCACAATCGAGGCTCTTGGATTAACCAAATTGGGAAAGACTGTTGAATTACCAAACAATGCAGCTACACAGGGTGCAGTTCGTAAAGTAGCTCCATACGTTAAAGTAGAAGAAGTATAAGATAGGAGGTGCCATAATGGATTTATCTAGTTTAAAAGCAGCTGAAGGTTCTGTTCATAGCGACAACTTCAGAAGAGGTCGTGGACATGGTTCAGGAAATGGTAAGACTGCTGGTAAGGGCCACAAGGGTCAGAAGGCTCGTTCTGGAGCACCTAGACCTGGTTTTGAAGGTGGACAGATGCCATTATACAGAAGATTGCCAAAGAGAGGATTCAAGAACAGAAACACTCTTGATATTGTAGCAATCAACCTTTCTGCATTAGAGAGATTCGAGAATGATACCGTAGTTTCCATCGAGACATTAGTGGAAGCTGGTGTTGTTAAGAATCCAAGAGATGGCGTTAAGATTCTTGGAAACGGCGAACTTACTAAGAAGCTTACAGTTCAGGCAAATGCATTTAGTGCAAGCGCAAAAGAAAAAATTGAAGCTCTTGGTGGAAAAGCAGAGGTGATCTAATGCTTGAGACACTCCGTAATGCATTTAGAATAAAGGATATTCGTCAAAGAGTTTTCTTTACATTCCTAATGTTAGTTGTCATCCGAATCGGAAGTGAGCTTCCGGTTCCGGGTGTAGACGGATCTGTATTTCAGGAATTTTTCGCAAATAATTCAGCTGATGGACTTGGATTTGTGAATGCGATTACAGGTGGTTCCTTCCTTAATATGTCTGTATTTGCACTGAATATTACTCCATACATTACTTCTTCCATTATTATGCAGTTGCTTACCATAGCAATTCCAAAACTGGAAGAGCTTCAGCGGGATGGCGAAGAAGGAAGAAAGAAAATTGTTGAGATTACCCGTTATTTAACAGTCGTACTTGGTCTTGTTGAAGCAGTTGCCATGACAATCGGTTTTTATCGTGGCGGATATTTATATGACAGAAGCTGGCTGACTGTTGTTATGGTTATTACATCTCTTACAGCAGGATCTGCAGTACTTATGTGGATCGGTGAGAGAATTACTGAGAAGGGAATCGGAAATGGTATATCAATCGTATTGGTTATTAACATTATTTCCCGTATTCCTCAGGATTTAGTTGCGCTTTGGTCACAATTCATTGCAGGAAAAAGCATTGCAAAGGGAATTGTAGCCGGACTTATTATTGCAGCAATTATCATTGCAATGGTCTTCTTTGTAGTATTACTGCAGGGCGCTGAGAGACGAATTCCTGTTCAGTATTCAAACAAGATTCAGGGAAGGAAGCAGGTAGGCGGACAGTCAACCCATATTCCTCTCAAGGTAAATACAGGTGGAGTAATTCCTGTTATTTTTGCTCAGTCACTGATGCAGACCCCGGTTATCATAGCAAGTCTTCTTGGTAAAGGGAACGGAACAGGAGTTGGAAGTAAGATTTTAAGAGGTTTATCTCAGTCAAATTGGTGTGATCCGGAAAATCCGATTTATTCCATCGGTCTTGTGGTTTACATCATTCTGATCATCGCATTTGCATATTTCTATACACAGATTACCTTTAATCCATTAGAGATTGCAAATAATATGAAAAAAGCCGGTGGATTTATTCCGGGATTCCGTCCGGGAAAACCAACCAGTGATTACTTAAATCAGATCTTAAATTACGTGGTATTTATTGGAGCAGTCGGACTGGCATTTATCGCATTTATTCCGATCTTCTTCAATGGAGTATTTGGAGCTGATGTCTCATTTGGTGGAACATCAATCATCATTATTGTAGGTGTCGTAATCGAGACCTTAAAGCAGGTTGAGTCCATGATGAGAGTACGTTTTTATAAGGGATTTTTAAATGATTAATCATACGTTTGGAGATACGGGCGCAACCTGTATCTCCATTCGTGGTTACTTACCTATCCAATAAACTGCCGTTGGCAGCTTTTGGGGATTCGCGAAAGGAGAAGCGCATGAAAATCATTATGTTAGGAGCACCGGGAGCAGGAAAAGGAACACAGGCAAAGCAGATTGCTGCAAAATACCAGATTCCACATATCTCAACAGGAGATATCTTCCGTGCAAATATTAAGAACGGTACAGAATTAGGAAAGAAAGCAAAAGCATATATGGATCAGGGAGCATTGGTTCCGGACGAACTCACATGTGATCTTGTAATGGACAGAATTGCACAGGAGGACTGCAAGAACGGATTTGTACTGGATGGATTCCCAAGAACAATTCCACAGGCCGAGGCACTGGATGCAGCTCTTACCAAAATCGGACAGACCATGGATTATGCCATCGATGTGGATGTTCCGGATGAGAACATTGTAAATCGTATGGGAGGAAGACGTGCCTGCTTAAACTGCGGAGCAACGTATCATATTGTGTTTAATCCAACCAAGGTAGAAGGAAAATGTGACGCATGTGGAAGCGATACCGTTCTTCGTGACGATGATAAGCCGGAGACGGTTCAGAAGCGTCTTAGCGTATATCACGATCAGACACAGCCACTTATTGACTATTATAAGAAGCAGGGCATTTTGAAATCTGTGGACGGAACCGTTCCGATGGATGATGTATTTGCTGCCATTGTTGGTATTTTAGGAGAATAGTCATGTCGGTGACGATTAAAACCGAACAGGAAATAGAAATCATGCGAGAGGCCGGAAGAATTCTGGCCCTCGTTCATCAGAATCTTTCGAAAGAGATAAAACCGGGTATGTCTACCTGGGATGTAAATCAAATCGGTGAAGAGTTAATCAGAAGCTACGGATGTGAGCCGAATTTTAAAGGGTTATATGATTATCCGGCTTCCGTATGTGTTTCCGTAAACGAAGAGGTTGTTCACGGGATACCAAAAAAGGACCGTATTCTGCAGGAGGGTGATATTGTGAGTCTTGATACAGGAGTCCTGTACAAGGGATATCATTCCGACGCGGCAAGAACCATTGCGGTAGGGCAGATCAGCGATGAGGCCAAGTATCTGATCGAACATACCAGAATGAGTTTTTTCAAAGGTATTCATTTCGCAATGAACGGAAATCACCTGTTTGATATTTCAAATGCAATTGGTGATTATGCAGAAGGAAAAGGACTGGGTGTAGTAAGAGAACTGGTTGGACACGGAATAGGAACTTCCCTTCATGAAGATCCTGAGATACCGAATTTCAGACAAAAATGGTATCAAAAAGGAATTCGTTTAAAAAGCGGAATGACCCTGGCAGTAGAACCAATGATTACATCCGGCTCGCCGGAAGTATTATGGTTAGATGATGGCTGGACAGTAATGACAGAGGACCTGTCGTTGGCGGCACATTATGAGAACACCATTCTGATTACAGACGGGAAACCGGAAATCCTTACGCTGACAGAGGAAGAAAAGCAAGCAGGGTTTTTGGATTTGATTTAGGAAAATGAACATATAATAGGTAGATATATTTAGGAGGAATGAAAAAGATATGTCAAAAGCAGATGTAATTGAAGTAGAAGGCGTTGTAGTAGAGAAATTGCCAAATGCGTTTTTCAAGGTTGAGCTTGAGAACGGCCATCAGATTTTGGCAACCATCAGCGGAAAATTAAGAATGAATTTTATTCGTATTCTGCCTGGAGATAAAGTAACCATCGAAATGTCTCCATACGATTTGACAAAGGGCAGAATTATTTGGAGAGATAAATAAAAAAGTTATAAAATTACTTATTGACTTCTTGAAAGTGCGCGAGTATAATACTACTCGGACACTTTTGGAAAAGTACCCGGTATGGGACTTTTATAGAGAAAGGAGGATTTGCTGTGAAGGTAAGATCATCAGTTAAACCTATTTGCGAAAAGTGCAAAGTTATCAAGAGAAAAGGAAGCATCAGAATTATCTGTGAAAATCCAAAGCATAAGCAGAGACAGGGTTAATTGATTCCATAGAATGGATCAACCCTGTTATTTGTGCGTAAAGGATTTCCTTTTTTCGCAATGCCGGATGAATCCGGGAAATGAATTATGTGCGGCTGCAGCGTAGACGATACGCTGTTCATAATAAACAGAGCATAACTGTAGGGTGTTACCATAATACCGAGTGGAGCATCCGTAAAATGCAAAAATATGGGAGAGCAGAGGCATACACACATTTCAGGGCGTGCAACCGCAGCTGTATGATGATGCTGTCCGGAAGAGATATATTGTTGCAGTGTATCTGATACTATTAATCAGGAAAATAATATGGAGGTGTAAACACACATGGCTCGTATTGCAGGTGTAGATTTACCAAGAGAAAAACGTGTAGAGATCGGCTTAACTTACATCTATGGAATTGGAAGAGTAAGTTCTAATCGTATCCTTGAGGCAGCAAATGTTGATCCTAACACTCGTGTTAGAGATCTTACTGACGACGAAGTAAAGAGAATCAGCGCAGTTATCGATGAGACTCAGACTGTAGAAGGTGATTTAAGACGTGAGATCGCTCTTAACATCAAGAGACTTCAGGAAATCGGATGCTATCGTGGAATCCGTCATAGAAAGGGACTTCCGGTACGTGGTCAGAAGACTAAGACCAATGCTAGAACAAGAAAAGGTCCTAAGAGAACTGTAGCAAACAAGAAGAAATAATTAGAGAAAGTAGGTTAGTTTAGATATGGCTAAAGCAGTTGCAAAAAAAGTAACAAAGAAGCGTGTAAAGAAAAACGTTGAACGCGGACAGGCACATATTCAGTCATCTTTCAATAATACTATCGTAACACTTACAGATGCTGAGGGTAATGCTTTATCATGGGCTAGTGCCGGTGGTCTTGGATTTAGAGGATCAAAGAAGTCTACTCCATATGCTGCACAGATGGCAGCAGAGACCGCTACAAAGGCAGCATTGGTTCATGGATTAAAGACAGTTGACGTATTTGTAAAGGGACCAGGCTCAGGAAGAGAAGCAGCTATCCGTGCGCTTGCTGCATGTGGTCTTGAGGTTACATCTATTAAGGATGTTACTCCAGTTCCTCATAACGGATGCCGCCCACCAAAGCGTAGAAGAGTCTAATTAGGAGGTAGAGAGTAAGATGGCAGTTAATAAGACCCCTGTATTAAAAAGATGCAGATCCCTTGGTTTAGAGCCAAGCTATTTAGGATATGATAAGAAGTCTAAGAGAAACTTAAACAGAGCAAACAGAAAGGTTTCTGAGTACGGACTTCAGTTAAGAGAAAAGCAGAAGGCGAAGTTCATCTATGGTGTACTTGAGAAGCCTTTCCACAACTACTATGTAAAGGCTGATAAGATGAAGGGCATGACCGGTGAGAACCTTATGACCATGCTTGAGTCAAGATTAGACAACGTAGTATTCCGTCTTGGATTCGCAAGAACAAGAAAAGAAGCAAGACAGCTCGTAGATCACAAGTTTATTACTGTAAACGGAAAGGTTATCAACATTCCTTCTTACTTAGTAAAAGCTGGTGATGTAATTGAAATCAAAGAGAACAAGAAGAGCACTCAGAGAATGAAAGATGTTGCTGAGGTTGCTGGTGGAAGACTTGTTCCAGAGTGGTTAGATGTTGACGCTGAAAAGTTCCAGGGAACTGTTAAGGAATTACCAACACGTGAGCAGATCGATGTTCCAGTTAACGAGATGCTTATCGTCGAGTTATATTCTAAGTAATTAGTCGCATTTTGCATTTGCCGGGAAAAATTCTTCCCGGCTATATGCGTCTTATATAAAGTGACAAAGAAACCCGAGAAGGAGGGACTTCATAGTGTTCGATTTTGAAAAACCAAAAATTGAAATTGCAGAAATTTCAGAAGACAAGAAATACGGCAGATTTGTTGTAGAGCCTTTGGAAAGAGGTTATGGTACTACACTTGGCAATTCTCTTAGAAGAATTATGCTTTCCTCATTACCAGGAGCAGCAGTAAACCAGGTAAAAATTGATGGCGTATTGCATGAGTTCAGTTCAATTCCCGGAGTAAAGGAAGATGTTACTGAGATTATCATGAACATCAAGAACCTCGCAATCCGTAACAATAGTTCTACAAACGAGCCTAAAGTTGCTTATATCGAATTCGAAGGTGAAGGCGTTGTTACAGCTGCAAATATCCAGGTTGATTCTGATATCGAGATTTTAAATCCTGAGTTGGTAATCGCACATTTAAATGGTGGAGCAGACAGCAAATTATACATGGAGCTTACCATTACAAAGGGCAGAGGATATGTGAGCGCTGACAAGAATAAGACAGAGGATACTCCAATCGGTGTAATCGCTGTTGATTCTATCTACACTCCTGTTGAGAGAGTAAATCTTACAATCGAAAATACCCGTGTAGGTCAGGTAACAGACTTCGATAAGCTTACATTAGACGTTTACACAAACGGAACATTAGCTCCGGATGAGGCAGTAAGCCTTGCAGCTAAAGTACTTAGTGAGCATTTAAATCTCTTCATCGATTTGTCAGATGCAGCAATTCAGGCTGAAGTTATGATCGAGAAGGAAAATGACGCACAGGAGAAGGTTCTCGAGATGAATATCGACGAGCTTGAGCTTTCTGTACGTTCTTATAACTGCTTAAAGAGAGCAGGAATTAATACGGTAGCTGAGTTAATTAACAGAACTCCGGAAGATATGATGAAGGTTCGTAACCTTGGACGTAAGTCATTAGAGGAAGTATTAGCGAAGCTGAAGGAATTAGGTTTAGAGTTAAATAGAGGAGAGGAATAGTTCCGATTCTCGATTTAATATAGCTCATTATGGGCAGTACCAGTAAGACCAAAGAGCGTGGGATTGTCTTAACACATGAGTGGCAACTGACAGGAAACTGTCATAAACAAGATACGACGTTTGGCAGTAAGACCGAAGCGCATGGCAGGCGTTCCACAAATGGAGGAAAAAGAAAATGGCAAAGTATCGTAAATTAAGCAGAACCTCTAGCCAGAGAAAGGCATTATTAAGAGGTCAGGTAACACAGCTCCTTGCAACCGGCAAGATCATCACAACCGAGGCTAAGGCTAAGGAAGTTAAGAAGATTGCAGAAGGAATTATCGCATTAGCAGTAAAAGAGAAGGATAACTTCGAAGAAGTAACCGTAACTGCTAAGGTTCCTCGTAAGGACAAAGATGGCAAGAGAGTAAAAGAAGTTGTAGACGGAAAGAAAGTTACTGTTTATGACGAAGTTGAGAAGACCATCAAGAAGGATAACCCATCACGTCTTCATGCAAGAAGACAGATGCTCAAGGTTCTTTACAAGGTGGATGGCGCAGATATCACCAACAAGATTTTTGATGAGATCGCTCCAAAGTATGTAAACCGCAATGGTGGATATACAAGAATCGTAAAGATCGGTCAGCGTAAGGGTGACGGAGCTCTTGAAGTTGTTCTTGAGTTAGTTTAATAGGAAAACAGGGGAATGAAGTTCTCCCCGGGCTATATGCCAAAAACGCAAAATGAGCTGATGACTTCTGCAATAGCAGAGGTCACCGGCTTTTTTTGTAAGTACAACAAAAGTATGATAGAATAGAAAACATGAAAGATTTAACCAACGGAAAAATAACAAAAGTAATTTTACAATTTACGCTGCCTATCCTGATCGGGAATCTCTTTAATCTGGCATACAATCTGGCAGATACCAGAATCATCGGAAGCTATCTTGGCAATGATGCCCTTGCTGCCGTGGGTTCCATCAGTACCTACAGCGATCTGATTGTTGGACTTATTGTGGGAATTGCAAATGGATTTGCTGTTGTAATTGCAAGATATTTTGGAATGGGAAACAGGGAAAAGGTACGAAAGACATTTTCTCTGGCGCTTATGCTTGGAATCCTGATTGCAGCGGTTTTGATGGCTGCAAGCTTACTGGGATTGAACCAGATTATGAATGTCTTAAATGTCATGGAGGTGCATCGGGCAAATTCTCAGGGCTATATTTCCATCATATTGTACGGACTGATTTTTTCCATCATCTACAATATCCTTGCTTCCAGCTTAAGAGCCATTGGAGATGCATATACGCCGCTGTTGTTTTTGATCTTATCTGCCTGCATGAATGTAGGGCTGGATATTCTTTGTGTGGGCGTGTGGAAAATGGGTGTGGAAGGTGCTGCTACGGCAACGGTTGTGTCACAATTTGTAGCAGCGGTCCTTTGCTTTGTGTATACGTGGATAAAATATCCAATGCTTCATTTTTCATTCAAGGATTTCCTTCCGTCACGTGAATATACGGATCAGCTGATACCGGCGGGCTTCTCCATGGGAATGATGAGCTGTCTGGTTTCCATTGGAACAGTAGCACTTCAAACAGCCATCAATACCCTGGGTACCAATACCATTGTGGCACATGCGGCAACAAGAAAATTGTCAAATCTTTATATGCTTCCATTTGGAACCTTAGGTGCAGCAATGGCTACCTTTGCGGGACAGAATTTCGGCGCAGGAAAGATCGACCGCATTAAGAAGGGAATAAAAAGTGCACTTCTCATTGCTTATGCATGGTGTATTCTGGTTCTGATTATGAGCTATACAATTTGTCCGTATCTGATTATTGCAATCACAGATACGTCAATCCAGGAGGTTATTCAGACTGCCTGCCTGTATCAGAGAGTTGATACGCTGGTGTATATGCTTGTTCCAACCATTGCCATTTTGAGAAATTCCTTACAGGGAATGGGAGATCACAAAACACCGATTATCTCAAGCAGTCTGGAATTGGCAGGAAAAATGGCATTTGCCTTTGCCCTTACACCAATCTTCGGATACTGGGCGATTATACTGGCGGAGCCGGTAGTCTGGGCAGTTATGGTGATACCGCTGATCTTTAGCATGATTAAGCGGCTTGGGGCAGCAAACTAATATAAATTTTGGGGGAAAAGATGGGGAAGCTTTTTAGCAGAAAGAAGAAGCATTCATTACGAAACCGGCTGATTGTACTGTCATTTACAGCAGTTGTGCCATTTCTGGCCTTATCCATATACCTTATTATTTCCATGAATCAATATAGTAAGGCCTATGATGAGATTGTGAGTAATATGACCATCGCCAATAGTTATAATCTGGATTTTAAAGAGCAGATGGATGAAAGCACCTATAAGCTTGTGGTAGGTGCGGTAGATTATGACACAGAGGATGGTGGGACAATCCAAAATCCATATGAGTTAATGCAGGATCTGCGGGATGAGTTTTTACCGCTTTTGCAGATAACCACAGACAAGGACAGCAGAAAGTGGCTGCAGAGTCTGCTTAGAAACTTAAATACACTGGAAGAACGAATGGATGATATTCAGGCAAATCTGGATGAAGGTGGGCATTACGATGAAAATATCGTTATGCTGGATGATAATATCTATATTCTGACGGAATTGATACAGGATGATCTGCAGCATTACATTTATTATCAGGCAAGTAACATGGAGACCATAAAAAGGGAACTGAATGCAAGAGTTTCGGCCTTTATCACTACGGTTGTGATTATGGTAATTGTCATAAGCATTCTGGTTATTTTTATCTGTGTTTCCTTGTCTTACCATATCGTGCGTCCCGTAAATGATCTGGTGGAGGTAACGAATCAGATTTCGAAAGGAGATTTTTCTGTCAGGGCAGGCAGCGCAAATACCAGTGAAATTGACAGTTTATCCCATTCGGTCAATCATATGGCAAAGAATCTGGATCTGCTTGTTAACCAGATCAAGGAAGATGAGCGGAAGATGCGCCAGGCAGAGCTTCGGCTGCTGCAGGAGCAGATTAATCCACATTTCTTATATAATACGCTGGATACCATTGTGTGGCTCATCGAGAGTGGAATGGAAAAAGAAGCAGAGGAGATGGTGGTATCGCTTTCCGATTTTTTCCGGTTAGTGCTAAACCACGGAAAAGAGTACAATACCATAAAAGACGAAGAACGCCATATCACGAGCTATCTGAAAATTCAACAGGTCCGCTACCAGGATATTTTGGAATATGATATACAGATTCCCCCCGAGCTGTACGACTATCAGATTTTGAAGATGACACTTCAGCCTCTGGTGGAGAATGCTTTGTACCATGGAATAAAGTACAAGAGAGCAAAGGGAACCATTAAGGTATACGGAGAGAAGGATGGAGACATCATTATGCTTTCCGTAGAGGACAATGGTGTTGGCATGGAAGAGGACGAATTAAAGAGGCTGCGGGAGGAAATTAACCGTCCCTGCAAGGAAACCCAAAAGGGCTTTGGACTTGCAAATGTAAATGAGCGAATCAAGATGAATTTCGGCGCAAAGTATGGAATGAAAATAGAATCGGAGAAGGGAAAAGGAACCATTGTGCATGTGATTATCCCGGCAATCCGTATTGAGGGGAAAGAAGATGAAGGGTAGGAAAAGAGGAAGACGTTATCTTATATTGGCAGCTTTGCTTACAGCTTCCATGATGTGCTGCAGCGGATGCAAAGAACCGGAATCTCAAAAGGAGCAGAGATTGGAGGAGCGCCCGGAGGATATGGATCAGGATGATATGATTGTGGTGGGCTTTTCCCAGTTGGGAAGCGAGTCGTTATGGCGCTCGGCAAACTCTGCATCCATTCAGGAATCCTTATCAAGATACGATGGTTATTTTGTCGTGTACAACAATGCCAGACAGAAAAAGGAAAACCAGATCAAAGCAATTCGACAGTTCATATCCCAAAGAGTAGATTATATTGTTTTTTCACCCATGGATGAAGAGGGCTGGGATACGGTTCTGCAGGAGGCAAAAAATGCAGGAATCCCGGTTATTCTTGTGGATCGAAAAGTAAATGTCAGCGATCCGGATCTATATACATCCTGGGTGGGCTCGGATATGAGAGCCGAAGGAGAGAAGGCCGGACTATGGTTGGAAGAGTACGAGCAGGAAAAAGGCCTGGAGGATGAGGAAATCCATATTGTTGTACTGACAGGAACGGAAGGTGCAACTGCAACCATAGGAAGAACGGAGGGCTTCCATTCCATTGCAGACAAGCATGACAACTGGGTGATTCTGGAAGAGGTATGTGGAGATTTTACCACCGCAAAGGGAGAAGAGGTTATGGCAGAGCTTCTGGATAAATACAGGGATATTGATGTTGTAATCTCCCAGAATGACGATATGACCTTTGGAGCGATAGCAGCAATCGAAAAGGCGGGACTTACCACCGGAATCAACGGAGATATTGCCATTGCTTCCTTTGACGCGGTAAAAGAAGCACTTTTACTGGTCCAGGAAGGAAAGATCAATGTGGATATTGAATGTAATCCAATGGAAGGAGATTACGTGAAAGAAATCATTCAGACCATGGAGATGGGAATGGTTGTTCACAAAAACTACTGGGTGGAGGAAAGTGTTTTTACAATTGATAATGTAGATGAAGTAATCGATTCAAGAACGTATTAAGGATGGGGAGTTATGCTTAAAATTTTTTTGGTAGAAGATGAGTTTATTGTACGAGAGGGAATTAAAAAGAAGATAGACTGGGAGGCAAAGGGCTATGAATTTGTGGGAGAGGCGAGCGATGGTGAGCTGGCATTTCCCATGATTCAAAAGGCGAAACCGGATATTGTGATTACGGATATTCGGATGCCCTTCATGGACGGGCTTACCTTAAGCAAAATGGTTAAGCAGATTTTACCTTCCACGGAAATCATAGTGCTTACGGGGCACGAAGAATTTGAATATGCCAAAGAGGCGTTAAAGATTGGAATTGCCGAGTACCTGACAAAACCAATCAGCAGTGAGGGACTGCTTGCGGCAGTGGAAGAGGTAGCGGTAAGAATTGAGGAAAAGCGTAAGGAAGAAGAAATATTACAAAAATACAAGGAAGAGATGGAGGAGGATTCCGAGGGCGAGAAAAAGCAGCTCTTTTTGGATATTGTCAGCGGAAGCAGCAATGTATCGGAGTTGTATGAGAAGGCTTACGCACTGAATATCGATCTGTCTGCCATCTGGTACAATATCATACTGGTAAAGGTTCAGGCGACAAAGCGAGGTCCCGAAGAATATTCCAACCGAATCGTAAAGATTACGGAGCGTTTGAAGGAGCTGGAGAAAAACAAAGATGTGTTGTTTTTTGACCGGAATCTGGAAGGGTGTGCCTTCTTACTGAAGGCAGACAGCAAAGAACTGCTGGAGGAAGCACAGGAACAGTACATAAGTCAGATGTGCAGCATCTTTGAAGAATACAATCATGTGGCATACTTTATCGGAGTAGGAAGCCCTACAGACCGTCTCAGGGAGGTATCAACCTCCTTTGAACAGGCAAGTCATGCCTTTGCCCATCGCTTTTTCTCAGAAAACAGTCAGGTAGTCTATTTTGATCATCTGTCTCTGCAGGAGTCCATTCCACAGGAGGAGGTCTCCATTAAGGATGTGGATGTAAAGCATTTTGAGCGTGACCGGATCAGGGATTTTATACATACCGGTGACTACGAGGAAACAAAGTATTTTGTAGAGGAGTTTTTCAACAACATCGGAAACGGAGCCTTAGAGTCCAAAATGTTCCGTCAATATCTGGCCATGGATGTATATTTTTGCGTCACGGAATTCTTAGACGAGGTGCAGCAACCACAGAAGAAGGAGCTGTTAAAGGACCCGGGACTGGAGCTGCTTGGCAATGCAGGCAGCGTAATCGCCTATGTGGAAGAACTAATCTGTTATGCCATTCAGGCAAGAGACCAGGTGGCAAATAACCGTTACAGCAATGTGGTGCAGGAAGCGGTTTCCTATATCGAGGCAAATTATGCAGATGATGAACTATCCTTAAACAGCCTGGCGTCCCATGTGAATTTTTCGCCGAATCATCTCAGCACGATTTTTTCACAGCAGACGGGACAGAGCTTCATTAAGTATCTGACGGAATACCGCATGGGAAAGGCCAAGGAGCTTCTTCGGTGTACCAACAAGCGCAGCAGTGTGGTAGCCCAGGAAGTGGGCTATAAGGATGCACATTATTTCTCCTACCTGTTTAAGAAGGAGGTCGGGATGACTCCAACCCAGTACAGGGGCGGCGCGTCATAAAAAATTCAACTTAAATCGTAAAAAAACAAACAAAAAGACCATTTAGATAAAAAATCAAACTTTTTTGAGAATTATCTGAATGGTCTTTTTTTGAAAAAAGAATAGACTAAAACTATCAAAGGAACGAACCTTTGGTAATACATATATATTGTATCTAGGGAGGATATAAAATGAAGAAAAAGATTTTCGCAGCACTGATGGCTGCAACAATGGTACTTGGACTTACCGCATGTGGCGGCGGACAGGAAGCTTCTACAGGAGCAAGCAAGGGTGGAAACATCAAAGTCGGCGTTATCAACAACGACCCGAATGAGTCCGGATATCGTACAGCAAACGTTAACGATATGAAAGCAATGTTTACAGAAGAGAACGGATATGATGCATCATTTGCATACAGCCTTAAGAACGAAGAGCAGATTACAGCAGCTCAGAAGTTCATTCAGGACGGTGTTGATTACTTACTTCTTTCTGCAGCAGATACAGCAGGTTGGGATTCTGTATTAAAGGATGCACAGGCAGCAGGAACAAAGGTTATTCTTTTCGACCGTACCATCGATGCAGATGAGAGCCTTTATGAGGCATCTATCGTTTCCGATATGGCAAAGGAAGGACAGACCGCAGTAGACTGGCTTACCTCTCAGAATCTTTCAGAATACAAGATCGTTCATATTCAGGGTGCTATGGGATCTGCAGCTCAGAAGGGACGTTCAGGAGCCCTTGATGACGCAGTAGCAGCAAATGCAAACTGGACAATCGTTGAACAGCAGACCGCTACATGGAACGCTGAGACCGCTGAGCAGATTGTTCAGTCCGTTATCGACAGAGGCGATGACTTCAACGTAATTTACGCTGAGAACGACGATATGGCTAAGGGTGCAGTAGCAGCTCTTGACAAGGCAAACATTTCCCATGGTGTTGGAAAAGACGTTATCGTAATGGGATTTGACTGCAACAAGTGGGCATTAGAGGAATTATTGGCAGGTAACTGGAACTACGATGGACAGTGTAATCCATTCCAGGCTTCTTACATTGATGATATCATCCAGAAGCTGGAAGCTGGTGAGACTCTGGACAGCAAGGTAATCATCATGGATGAGAAGGGATTTGATGCTTCTACTATTACAGCAGATGATGTTGAGAAGTACGGAATCTAATAGAAACCGATAGCAGTATAAAGTGAAGATCGCGGCGTGAACAAATAGCGTTTGCGCCGCGTATTTTTTGAAAAAAGTAAGGAGGTTCGTTTGCTGATGGGTAAAGAAGTGCTAAAAATGAGAAATATCAGCAAAAGCTTTCCGGGGGTAAAAGCCCTTTCGAATGTGGATTTTACTCTATGCGAAGGCGAAGTCCATGCTCTTATGGGAGAAAATGGCGCTGGAAAGTCCACTTTAATTAAGGTATTAACAGGAGTATACGAAAAAGACGAGGGTCATATCTACATGGGAGATGACCCAAAAGCAATAGCAATTCGTTCGCCACAGGATGCGCAGAATGCGGGAATCAGTACGGTGTATCAGGAAATCACACTCTGCCCGAATCTTTCCGTGGCTGAAAATATGTTTATTGGGCGTACAAAAGGCGTTGGACAGAACTGGAAAAAGATGAACGCCGAGACAGACCGTATTTTAGAGTCCCTTGGTATCCCTGCAAAGGCCAGCCAGCAGTTGGCAAGCTGCTCCATTGCGGTGCAGCAGATGGTAGCCATTGCAAGAGCCGTTGACATGGAATGCAAGGTGCTGATTTTGGATGAGCCGACCTCTTCTCTGGATGAACAGGAAGTAGAAAAATTGTTCAAGCTGATGAGGGATTTAAAGGCAAGAGGTGTTGGTATTATCTTTGTAACCCATTTCCTGGATCAGGTGTATGAAATCTGTGATAAGATCACGGTTCTTCGTGAGGGTAAATTAGTCGGAGAGTATGAAATCAAGGATCTTCCAAGACTGCAGTTAGTATCAAAGATGCTGGGAAAAGACTTGGATGATATGTCAGATATAAAGGGTGAGCAGGGTCACTTTAAGATAGATCCCAATGCGACCCCGGTTTTTGAGGTCGAAGGACTTTCCAGCAATGCCGGAATCAAGCCCTTTGATTTCCAGGTACATAAGGGTGAGGTAAACGGCTTTACCGGACTTTTAGGCTCCGGACGAAGTGAGTGCGTAAGAGCAATCTTTGGTGCGGACCATGTCATTTCCGGAGTAGTGAAAAAGAACGGAAAAGTGATTAAGATTACAAAACCGATCGACGCCATGAAGGCGGGAATCGGATATCTTCCGGAAGACCGTAAGGTGGACGGAATCGTTGGAGATTTGTCGGTTCGTGAAAACATTATTTTAGCCCTTCAGGTTATGAAAGGATTCTTTAAACCATTCTCCAAGGAAGAGGCAAATGCATTTGCGGAGGAGTACATCAAGCTTTTGGATATCAAGACCGCGTCCGCAGATACACCAATCAAATCCTTATCCGGTGGAAACCAGCAGAAGTGTATTCTTGCAAGATGGCTTCTGACCCATCCGGAATATTTGATTTTGGATGAGCCGACACGAGGAATCGATATCGGAACGAAAATTGATATACAGAAGCTGGTGTTAAAGCTGGCATCAGAAGGAATGAGCATCACCTTCATTTCCTCTGAGACGGACGAAATGCTTCGAACCTGTTCAAGACTTGTAGTCATGAGAGACCGCAAGATGGTTGGAGAGCTTTCCGGAGAAGACCTTACACAGAATAAGATTATGAGTACGATAGCAGGAGGTGAGTCAGAATCATGAAAAAATCAAAAGGATTATCTATTTTCAGACATCAGATTTTTATTCCTCTTGCAGCATTGCTTATCATTGCAATTTTCAATCTGATTGTTGACCCGTCCTTCTTTAAGATTACCTTAGGATATAACAGCGTCGGGAATCCGGTATTATCCGGCTATCTGATCACTATCTTAGATTACGGCTCAGAGCTTGCAATTCTTGCCATTGGAATGACTCTTGTAACGGCAGCCAGCGGTGGACAGGATATTTCCGTAGGTGCTGCCATTGCCATTGCAGGAAGTGTGATACTTCGTGTCTTATGCGGAAGCAATTCCCGTCCGGATGTACTTCGCACACCAATCTGGGTAGCATTTTTGGTAGGCTGCGTAGTGGCAATGCTTTTTGGAGCGTTCAACGGAGTGCTGGTTTCCGTATTCAAGATTCAGCCGATGGTTGCAACTTTGATTCTTTACACGGCAGGACGTTCCATTGCAGCATGGATCAACAACAATGAGCTTCCGATCATCAGCGATCCAAGCTTTGGTATTGCAGGCGGATTCATTCCGGGAATTCCGATTCCGACACCATTTTTCATCGCAATGATCTGTGTGATCATCATTGCACTTGTCCTTCGTTTTACAAACCTTGGACTTTATACACAGGCTGTCGGTATCAATGAAAGTTCATCCAGATTAAACGGTTTAAATCCACAGTTCATAAAGTTTATTTCCTTTGTGATTCTTGGACTCTGTGTTGCAGTTGCAGCAATGATTAAGGTAAGCCGTTTATCTTCCATCAACTACTCGGTTATTGCAAAGGATATCGAAATGGATGCCATTCTTGCAGTAGCCCTTGGCGGAAATAAGCTAAGCGGTGGTAAGTTTAATATGGCAGCATCCATATTAGGCGCCTATGTGATTCAGGCACTTACCACAACGTTATATAAGATGCAGGTTCAGGCAGCAGCGCTTTCCGCATATAAGGCAATCGTTGTCATTATCTTAGTTGTTGTGAGTGCACCAAGCGTGCGTGAGTGGTTTGGAAAAATGATGAAAAAAATTACCGCGGGATCAAAAGCAAAGGAGGTAGCATAAGATGGCTTCTTTTGTTCAGAACATAAAAAAGAAATTAAATCATATGACAGATACCAATCTGCTCCTCACCATTACGATCGTGGTATTTTTCCTGATGTATCTTGGAGCAGTCATTTTTGAAGGAGAAGGCTTTTTAAAGCCTCAAACCTTTTTTAACATCTTAAATGCAAACGCAGCACTTATTATCCTCTCCTGTGGTATGAGCATTGTCATGATTACCGGCGGAATCGACATTTCTGTCGGCGGTGTAACAGGACTCATCACCATGTGCTGCGCTGTGTATTTAGATTACAAGGGCGGAAATGTATTTGTATCTCTTCTGATTGCCCTTGGAATCGGATTGGCCTTTGGCGTCATTCAGGGATTGCTGATTGCATACTTAGATATTCAGCCATTTATTGTAACCTTAGCGGGAATGTTCTTTGCAAGGGGACTTACCACCATCGTACATACCAATCCCTTCAATGTAGAAAATCCGGCTTTTGTGGCATTAAAGGAAACCCGTGTCATTGTTCCGGGAATGGGCTCCTATAACCGGCATGGAAATTATGTAGATGCCTATGTTGAGATTGGTGTAATCGTAGCCCTTCTTATTGTAGCGCTTCTATTTGTAATGCTTCGCTGGACGAAGCTTGGAAGAAGCTTCTATGCAATCGGTGGAAATCCACAAAGTGCATTAATGCTAGGTATCAATGTAAAGAGAGTAAGATTCATCTCTTATGTATTATGCGGATTGCTTGCCGGAATTGGTGGATATGTCTATTTCCTGCATGTTGGTTCCGGTGCAGTAACCCATGCAAGCGGTGCAGAAATGAACGCCATTGCTTCTTCCATCATCGGAGGAACGATGCTTACCGGTGGTGTTGGTAATATCATCGGAACACTCTTTGGAGTGCTTTCCCTTGCCACAATTCAGAACATAGTATCCTCTGCCGGACTTGATCAGGCATGGTGGACAGGAATTACCATCGCAGCAATGCTTTGTCTGTTCCTTGTAATTCAGAGCGTGGTTATGGCCCGCAAGAGTAAAGCAAATAAGAAATAGCGGAATATAAGCGAAGATGTATATGAATGACAATTTATACATCTTCGCTTTTTCATGTTATACTGTTTACACAGACTAAATTATAAAAAACTATTCTATGAATCTGACAAATCGGAATTGACCGAGCTCTTTGAGCGAGGGATGCTTCTTGTCCGAAGGGCCAGAAGATGAGAGCAAATAGGAGGTTACATATAAGCGAAGCAAAAATGATGAATTTGTCTGTATCCTGCGGTCGTTTGCGAATGTGCTTTTTCTTACAATTACATATAAACAGTCAGATTTTTTTGAAGTTATACGTAACCTTTGCCTCCTGAAGAACATTTTTCAACTCGAAATTACATATAAGAGACTAGAAATCCATCCTCTTATATGTAATTCCCCTCTCTCAAGCAACAGATTTGAGTCGGAATTTACATATAAGAGGAGAGAAAACAGAGTGCTTATCTGTAAGTATCATTTTCCGGCAGCAAAATCAAGTCAGCTTTTCCGAAATGGGAGTTCTTTTTAAGCCTTGCATACCGGGCGCACATATTTAAAGAACCGCTGGCAGTCATGGAAGAAATAAAATACTCTTCCCTCAGTTAGATCCAGTTTATATCCGCTCTTTTCGTAATCAAAATCCTTCATGGACTGCTCGATCTTTGTCTCTACACTTTCGTTTTCGGTTTCAAAGTCAAATGGGCCATGCTCAAAAACAATGTACTCTCCTTCTGGAACATCCATCAGAAGCATCTGCTTTGGGACAGGACCATCATAATCCGCCGGCAAGCGGACCCCGTAAGCTTCTGCAAGTGGAATTCCCCAACTGCAGATTCGACCGGTGGGATCGTTGATCCAGGCCATCAGTTGTCCGCTTCCGGCATTTGCTTCAGAACCACCTTCATCATCCAATTTCCCTTTGATACTGTCTAAAAGACCACATATCGTTTCGCAATCCTGTTCGGGAATCGTGCTCTGTTTTTGCCAGAAATCCCAGTAGCCGATACTTTCGTAATTTCTTATGTGAAGAAATTTGTGTGCCGGAATCCGCACAAAATAGGTTTTTACTTCTCCATTACTTTCCTTTTGATTCATTTCGCTTCTTGCTCCTTCCATTAAATAACAGTCGAATGGTTTGATGATTGTCCGAAGAACTGTTGGAACCGGATGCTCCCGATATTCCCTGGGGCTGATGCAGAAGGCTTCCTTAAAAGCACGGGTAAATGCTTCATTGGAAGAGATAATCCTTTAAGGTCATTCCAGAGATTTCACGGAACTTTCTGGATGTGTAGAATTCGGAATAGCCAAGCTGTCTGGATAAAGCGGTAAGCGTCAGCGCTTCATCATCTTCATTTTTAATGCACAGATCAATCAGGCAGGTGATTTCCTGTATCTGTTTATACCAGTCATTCATGAATTGATTCCCTCCGGTTATCATCTAAGTAAATAGTACAATGGATTAGCAATAGCTTCTTGATCTGAGTTGCGGTATTTGGTCATGGATATCTTATAAAAATATTATACAGGGTTTCCCATGCAACACAAATGAAAAAGGGAAAATATTTCCGGTCAACCAACGGTGGAGTGACAAAATCCTGTGAATAAGATATGTTATGGGTATGAGAAAAACAAGCATATCGCATGGAAGGATGGAGAGCATATGGACACTTTGGAATTTGGGAAATACGTGCGCAAGCGCCGAAAAGCAATGAACATGACCCAGGCAGAACTGGCAGCGAAATTGAATATATCGGATAAAGCGGTATCAAAATGGGAAATGGGAAAATCATTTCCTGATATTACTATTCTGGAACAACTGGCAGAGGAATTGGGGATAACTTTAAGTCAGTTAATTATGTGCGACGAAGAAGTAAAGGGATTGCCTTGTGATAACGATGCTCTTGTTAAAAGTGCGATTGAACTGTCGAAAAGAGAAATGGAGTATAAAAAGAGCAGAATGTTTCGAAGACTTGCGGCATCCCTTGGAGGAATTCTTGTGGCAATGCTTATTCTGGTAGGTGCATATCTCAAGTTTGCGCCAAAAACGATGACGATAATCCTTGATGTGAAAATTGTTGAGGTAACCGAAGACTATTACAAAGTCAGAACATCACCCAACACGAAGGACAAAACCGGCATGGATTTCTATCTTAGCCTAAGTGATGACTGGCATGAGATTTTTCCAATTGAGGGGAAGGTAGGAGACAGATATTTTATTACATATCAGGGGAAAGAAAACATGAAGGACGGAATGTATTTGCATAATATTTTGTCGGTTAAGAAAATGGAGGAGTAACATATATGAGAAATAGCATCTTATATTTTGATATATAGATGCTATTTTTTGCGGAAATTACCAAAGAAATATGAGGGAATCTGTGGTAGAATATAAAAATATATGAGAGCAAAATATGTGTATGAAATAAAAGAGGATAAAACCGCGCGGCTGATGCGTGTATATGGCGAGAATGGAATTGTAAAAATTCCCAATCAAATAGCCGGTATCCCGGTGACGGAAATCGGGGCATACTGCTTTGCACCGGTAAACCCGCATAGGAATTCGAAGGAACTTTTGACCGGGTTTTCCGAAACGGAGGAGCACGGACTGTGTGAGCTTTCCGGGAAAGCGGTGCTGGAGCTGTATCTTCCCGATACGGTTACAAGAATTGCAAATAATGCTTGCTACAATTGCAGGAACCTGCAAAAGATCAGCCTTCCGGGGGCTCTTGAAGAAGTGGGAAGCGATGTGTTTATGAACTGCATCCGGCTGGGGCAGATGGAATATCGGAAGGATATAACATCAAAAAGCTGCCTGAAGCAGATACTAACGCAGATATCCTGGAACGTGGAAGTGTGCTTTATCGGATGCAATCCAAAGAGCGGGAACAAAGAACCGGAAGGAATCTTCTTTTATCCTGAGTTTTTTGAAGGCTATGATGAAATCGGACCGGCCCACATTTTTGAGCTGAATATCAGCGGAGAAGGGTTTCGAGCCAGACAATGCTTTAAGGATGGTGTGCTTTCCATTGCTGAGTATGATAACATTTTTCAAAAGGCCTGTGCAGAGGAACCGGAGCGGAATCTGTTTCGGATTGCTTCCAATCGAATCTGTTATCCGGTGGGGCTTACTGAGGAGCATAAGGTAATTTATAGAGCTTATCTAAAGGAACACCAGTATGCGGCGGAAAAACAGATACTGCTGAATGACGACTTTGATCTGCCGGAAAAGCAGAAGCGTCTGGAATGTCTTTTGCGGGAGGGCTGCATGGAGAAGGAAACCGCAGAACAGTTGACGCGGTGTGCATCGGACCGCGGCATGGCGGAGCTTTCCGTGTGCTTGATGAAGTGGAAAAAGATGTATTTTGTAAATGATCAAAAGTCAAGATACGAGTTTGAGGATTTCTAAGGGTAGAAGGGATTTTTGAGTTGACAGTAAAAAAGCATGTGGAAACCCAGAGCGAGTGGGAGGCAAAAAAGGCCGAGGAGATTATCAATTTCATAAAGAGTGAAATCTATCTGGACCTGCCGTTTATGGGAGTGGCACTTGGAGCACTTACACCGTTTCCAAAACCGGAGCTTCTTACGCTGGCCACAGATGGGGAGGGGATTTACTTTTCCCCGGAACGCCTGATTGAAACCTTTAAAAGCAACACGCTGTTTTTGGACCGTGCCTATCTTCACAGTGTGCTTCACTGCATTTTTTCACATCTATGGATTCGGGGAGAGCGGGACGTTACAACCTGGTCCATTGCCTGTGATATCGCAGTAGAATATACCATCGATCATCTGAAAAAGCCCTGCACGAAGCGGGCACTTTCCTGGATCAGACAGCAGACGTATCAGCAGATGGAAAAGTCGCTGTCCGGGATTTCCGCGGCTACCATATCCATATGGATCGAGGAGCTTGAGGAAGAGAAGAAAGAATCCCTTATGCGGGAGTTTTACACGGATGATCACCGATTCTGGCCGTCTCGGGAAGATACTCAGGCGAAGGCAGAAAGCAGGACACAAAGCAAGTGGAATAAGATTGCAAGGCAGGCGGCCATGGATGAAAAGCGCCATGGCGATGAGAAGTCAGACGGGGAAGAGGTTTTTGCCGCCCAGATTCGGGCAGAAAAAAATCAGAGAAATTATCGGGACTTTTTAAAAAAGTTTTGTGTGCTTCGGGAGGAGCTTCACGCTGATGAGGATGCCTTTGATGTAAATTACTATACCTATGGGCTGCGTCTCTATAAAAATATGCCGCTCATCGAACCCCATGAGACCAGAGAGGTCAAAAAGATTAAAGAGTTTGTTATTGTGGTGGATACCAGCTACTCCACCAGCGGAGAACTGATTTCAAATTTTTTGAAGGAGACATTTTCCAT
>JBJENM010000126.1:0-8395 GCA_051880175.1 Agathobacter sp.
CTAAATTCGCAATAAATTGCTCATTAAGTGCCGACGCTTTTTAA
Organism: Agathobacter sp.; assembly: GCA_051880175.1. Taxonomy (GTDB): domain Bacteria; phylum Bacillota; class Clostridia; order Lachnospirales; family Lachnospiraceae; genus Roseburia. The sequence goes on from JBJENM010000126.1 coordinate 45, forward strand.
ACGTTCTGATCCAAATAGCAAAATTCATTCTTAGGAACACAAATCCGGAATGGAATTTTTCTAATCCAGCTTCGTATTTCCAAATGCAACGATACTTCTTGTTACAAGCTCCTTGAATTTCGGAGCTACCTGATCTGCCATCTCCTGTACCTCCGCATGGGAAAGAGGTGTCGGATTGATTCCTGCCGCCAGATTAGTCACACAGGAAATTCCAACGATTTTCATTCCCATATGCTTTGCTGCAATGGCCTCGCATACCGTGCTCATTCCAACAGCATCTGCCCCGAGCATCCTGCACATTGCAATCTCCTGTGGAGATTCATACTGTGGACCGGTCAACTGAAGATAGGTGCCCTCCTGAATCGGAAAATCCATATCATATGCACATTTTTTGATGATATTGGACAGCTTTTTATCATACACCTCGCTCATATCCGGAAATCTCGGTCCCAGCTCGTCCAGATTCGGTCCAATGAGGGGTGATGGCACAAAGCAGCTGATATGTCCGGTAATCAGCATAAGCTCTCCTGCATGCATGCCCAGCTTAATTCCGCCGGCGGCATTAGTAAGAAACAGCACCTTTGCCCCTAAGAGCTTCATGAGTCTGGTTGGCAGAACCACATCCTGCATGGAGTAGCCTTCATAATAATGAACACGCCCCTGCATACATACCACAGGCACGTCCTCAACATAACCAAAAATAAATCTTCCTGCATGTCCCGGCACCGTAGATACCGGAAATCCCTCAATCTCGCTGTAAGAGACCGTATCTACCACCCGGATTCCATTTGCATAGTCTCCCAGTCCGGAGCCTAAAACTAGTGCAACCAAAGGCTTAAAATCAGTTTTCTTTCGAATGCTTTTATAACAATTCATTAATTTCTCGTATACTGGGTTCATGTTTTTTCTCCTTGAAATTGATATCCCACTTTTTCTTCGAAATGAACTTTACCATACTACTTTCCAAAATATTCATTTCGTATTCGTATTGCCATTGTTATTGCTATTTCTATTGCTATTTTTCATTATACCAAATCTTTACATAAAACAAAGTGGAAAAATATCAATATATCTATATTTCTTTTTCTAAACTCCCTTATCGGAATTGTGTTCCAAAAATAAATTTTCAGCTTATCTGTGACTCTCCACAGCCTCTCGGCACGCAAAATTGGGTGTGGAGACTGCTTTTTTACTGCTCCACACCCAATTCTTCGACTTTAATCACTTATTTGGGGTGTAGCAACCTTTTTCCTAGTCCACACACCCAAAATCATTTATATATCCGTAGTACAGGGCATATTATATAATAATGCAGATCATTCCACCATTACTGTCATTTACAATCTTCTGCATGGTATCCTGCAGTTTCATCTGGCATTCATCATCCATCTGGGCGATCTTGCTCTTAATTCCGGATTCCATAAGCTCACCCACAGACTTTCCAAAGATATTCGTCGTCCATACACCCTCGTCATTTTCTTTTCCCGCTTTGATGTATTCAATCAGATCTTCTGCCTGTTCCTTATTTCCAACGATTGGCGCAATCTCCGTCTCAATGTTAGCTTTAATCATATGAATGGACGGTGAAATGGCTTTCATTTTTACGCCATACTTACTTCCATGAGAAATCAGGACCGGATCATCCATGGTGATATCCGATAAGTTCGGAAGGACCACACCATATCCCTTTTGCTGTACTGATGAAAGTGCATCCTGTACTTTTTCGTACTCGCTCCGTTTTTTTGCAAGCTCTTTAATCAGCGAAATCAGCTGATATTCTCCGTTTATGTTCACACCGGTCATCTCGCTGATATTGTCAAAATAATACTTTTCCTTGACATCGATGCAAAAGGCAACGCTTCCCTTGGCAGGAGACATATTCATCAGAGACACGGCTTTCATCGGACAGGTTTCTGAGGTGCGGTCCTCCTCTGACAGCTTCCACACATCCTCTGACACATCTCTCATTTTATTAATATTGCATAATATGTACTTCGCATATGCGATCAATGCTTTTTTTACCGTATGATCTGCCTGAAGCATTTCCGTCCATTTCGGAATATAGAAATTCATTTTTGTTACCGGAAATTCATAAAGCACACTTTCCAGAATCCGATTAGCATCTTCCTTTCTCATCTGCTTGCAGTTGATTGGAATAACCGGGGCATGATACAGGGCTTCCATATCATTCTTAAGTGAAATGGTCTCTTCGCTATATGGTTTCATGCAGTTTAAGACAATCACAAAAGGTTTTCCAATACTTTGCAGCTCCTCCACCGTGGTCTGCTCTGCATTCATATAGTTTTCTCTTGGAATTTCCCCGATGCTTCCATCTGTTGTAACAACGACGCCGATGGTTGCATGATCACGGATTACCTTCTCGGTTCCTATCTTTGCCGCATCCACAAATGGAATTTCTTCCGGAAACCACGGTGTTTTTACCATTCGGTTTCCATCCTCTTCCATATGTCCGGTAGCGCCCTCCACCATAAATCCCACACAATCGATCAGGCGTACTTTGATTGTTCCCGCATCCTCAAGCTCGATTTCTGCCGCCTCCTGGGGAATAAATTTGGGTTCCGTCGTCATGATGGTCTTTCCCTGTGCGGATTGCGGAAGTTCATCGACGGTACGTGCCTTTATGTTCTCATCTTCCATGTACGGAAGAACAAACAATTCCATAAACCGTTTGATAAATGTTGATTTTCCCGTCCGGACCGGTCCCACCACTCCTATATAAATCTCGCCGTTTGTCCGGCTTTGAATATCTTTATATAGATTATTATCCATAAAAAAGTCCCTCCTCACTCATATATTCTCAATATATGAGCAGGTGGGACCATTTATTCTCGTATGTTTTTTATTTTTCCTCTGCCGCATCCTCCGGCACAGCTTCTAATCTTCCATACATCTTGACATACTTTCTAACACGTTTTGCCAAGGCATTATTCATCTGGTCTTCGGTTGCTCTCCACTTCCAGTTCTCACCCAACGTAGATGGTATATTGATTCTGGCTTCCGAACCAAGACCGATAATATCCTGCATAGGAACGATTGCCATATCAGCCACAGAGGACCATGCAGCACGCATCATTCCCCAGTTGTATCCCTCTTCCTTTGTAAGATTCAAATATTCCTTTGCAAACTTTACAGACTCCTTCGGAGCAGTCTTCATCCAGCCCATGACCGTATCGTTATCGTGTGTACCAGTATAAACTACGCAGTTTGTCGGATAATTATGAGGAAGATAATCGCTGTCTTCTCTTGAGTCAAAGGCGAACTGAATCACCTTCATTCCCGGGAATCCGCAATCGGCAAGCAGCTTATGTACGGAAGGAGTTAAAAATCCAAGATCCTCTGCTATGATTGGAAGCTTTCCAAGATTCTTCTCTAAGGTTTCAAAAAGACCATATCCCGGACCCTTCTTCCACTTTCCGTTCTTTGCGGTATCATCCGCTGCCGGAATTGCATAGTAAGAATCAAAGCCACGGAAGTGATCGATACGCACGATATCGTAAAGCCCTGCAACGGCTTTAATTCTCTTTGTCCACCAGGTATATCCGTCCTTTTTCATGACATCCCAACGGAACAACGGATTTCCCCAAAGCTGTCCATCTGCGGAAAAAGCATCCGGTGGGCATCCCGCAACCTCGATTGGATTTAAATCTTTGTCTAAGTAGAACTGCTTCGGGTTTGCCCAGACATCCGCACTGTCAAGGGCAACATAAATCGGAACATCACCAATGATCTGAATTCCTTTTTCATTTGCATAGCTCTTCAGCTGCCTCCACTGTTTAAAGAAGAGATACTGGAGCATCTTGTAAAATTCAATATCTTCTGCATAGGATTTTTTTGCATTCTCCATTGCTTTTACATGGCGACGCTTAATATCGTCATCCCAGGTAAGCCAGGAAGCACCTCCATTGGCATCCTTAAGCGCCATAAAAAGTGCATACTCATCCAGCCAGTCGCTTTCCTTTTTACAGAAGTCAGCAAAGTCCTGTGGTGTATTTTTCTTAAAACGACCATATGCCTTCTTTAAAAGCGCATATCTTGACACATACATGGTACCGTAATCCACATAACGCTCATTCTCTCCCCAGTTAAAGGATTCACATTCCTTTTTGGTAAGAAGCTTCTCTTTGCATAAATACTCTAAATCTATAAAATATGGATTTCCCGCGAAGCTGGAAAAAGACTGATATGGAGAATCTCCAAAACTAGTCTGACAGATTGGAAGAATCTGCCAATACTTCTGTCCTGCCTTTTCTAAAAAATCAATAAATTTTCTGGCAGCCTTTCCCATTGTTCCGATACCATATGGTGATGGTAACGAAGAAATTGGCATCAAAACGCCACTCGCTCTCATTAATTTGTCCTCCTAAGAAAAATACTTTAGTACTATTTTTTATCATATCATTCTTTTGATTTACCTGCAACAATCCTTTTCATTTTCTTACTTGTAAAAATAATAGGTCAATGATACTATTTTGTATAGAAAAATCAGAGGTAAATACAAATGAATGATGTAATCAAACATAAAATCAAGCACAACCTCCATCGAGGGGTTGTTTCCGTAAAATGGGTTGTTTTTTCAATCATTGTCGGAACAATTGTCGGTCTCTGCGGAACCGCATTTTACTATGGCATGACCTTCGTCACTTTAGTCCGCATCCAGAATCCCCGAATTATTTTTCTCTTACCGATCGGTGGACTCATTATCGTTGGACTCTACCACTTACTCCATGACGAAAAGGATACCGGAACCAACCTTGTGATTTCCGCAATTCATTCCGGAGACAATCTTCCTTTTCGCATGGCTCCGCTCATTTTTATCTCGACGCTGATTACCCACCTCTTCGGCGGTTCTGCCGGCCGGGAAGGAGCTGCCCTTCAGATTGGCGGCAGCATCGGAAATGCTCTCGGAAAGCTTTTCCGTTTTGATGAAAAGGATAAGCATGTTATGATCATGTGCGGCATGAGCGCTGCTTTTTCCGCGCTCTTCGGAACTCCCATGGCCGCTGCAATTTTCTCAATGGAAATGGTAAGTGTTGGAATTATGTACTACATTGCCCTTGTGCCATGTGTCATCAGTTCCTTAGTCGCACACGGAATTGCTGTTTATTTTGGTGTATCAAACGAATTATTCCTGATAGACGATATTCCGTCCTTTGGAATTCTTTCTTCTATCAAGATTTCTGTTCTTGCCATCCTGTGTGCATTAGTCAGCATCCTCTTTTGTGTGGTGCTTCATCAATCTGAAGCTTTATACAAAAAGTTCTTTAAGAATCCTTATCTTCGGGTATTTGTCGGTGGCTGCATCATTGTAGTTCTCACCCTTCTTGTGGGGAATCAGAACTATAACGGAACCGGAATTAACATTATTGAAAAATGTCTGGATGGCTCCGTCCGCCCGGAAGCATTTTTACTAAAAATCATCTTCACAGCATTGACACTCGGTGCCGGTTATAAGGGAGGTGAAATTGTTCCTTCCTTCTTTACCGGAGCGGCCTTCGGATGCCTTTTTGGAAATCTCCTGGGCTTTTCTCCTACCCTTTGTACCGCGGTAGGAATGACTTCCGTATTCTGCGGGGTAACCAATTGTCCGATTACCTCACTTCTAATCAGCTTTGAACTATTTGGATATGATGGAATGCCCTACTTTTTGTTATCGGTTGCTTTCAGTTATATGCTTTCCGGCTATTTCGGTCTGTATCGAAGCCAGAAAATCATCTATTCCAAATACAAAACCAACTATATTAACAAAGCGACCCACTAATTTGCACAAACGCAGAAAGCTCCTGCAGCAAATGGCTGCAGGACTTTTTTTTTACTTTTTATGTACTGCAATAAAGCAGGAAACAGCACTTATTCTCACATATCCTGCCACACTTCTAAGGCAGGAGGTTCCGGCCTTGTCATTTTCTACATAAACCTGGAACATCCCCTCTACAGGAAGCTCCATTTCGATAGCCTTTTCATTGGCATTGTAGGCAACAAATAAGATTTCTTCTTCCGTATCGATCGTAAATGCAACCACATTCTTTTCTGCAATATCCTCTACGAAGCGAATCCTCTTCTTAATATCCTCCGCTTTGCAAATTCTTAATCCATCATGGGATTTACGGAAATCAATCAGGCCTCTGTAATAGGAAAACAAATCGGCAAATTCGCTCCGGTTCTCATATCGAATATTATTCGTATATGGTGGAAGATTAAAGCTGTTTTCGGAAGGTTGTTCGCTTCCCTCTATTGGTTTGGAACGCCCCATTTCTTCTCCTGATAAAAAGAAGGGTATTCCCTGGGCGGTCATAACCATGGCAGCGCAAAGGCGGTTCATGGAAAGACGTACTTCCTTACTTTTATCATGGCAGGATACTGCCAGTTTATCCCATAGCGTCATATTATCATGGCAGGATACATAGTTTACCGTTTCGGAAGGCAGATTTGCCCATGCTCCATCCGAATAGCCATAGTTGTTATAATCCACCTGTGGGTGAAAGCATGCTCCCACAACGGAATAGCGGACTGCATTTTCCAAATTCTGTTTTCCGCTGGCAAATCCCGTTTCATGGTCATAGAATACGCTTCCTCTGGTATTATCGCGGATATCATCGGAAAACGCCCCTACTCCGCCGATTTTCTTGATATGGCGTTTCATGGCCCGAAGCTCCTCCGGAATCGGTGAAGTTCCTCCGGTCCAGCCCTCTCCGTAAACTAAAAGCTTTGGTGAGATTTCATCCAAAGCAGCCCTAACCGCTTTCATGGTTTCAATATCTAAAATTCCCATCAGGTCGAACCGGAATCCATCAATATGATATTCTTTTGCCCAATAAGTTACAGAATCCACAATAAATTTGCGAACCATCGGTTTTTCCGATGCAACCTCATTTCCACATGCTGATGCATCTGTATAGCCATTTTCATCCTTACGATAGTAATAATCCGGCACACATTTCTGGAAGCAATTGTTTTCAATATCATAGGTATGATTGTAAACCACATCCATGATCACACCGATTCCCGCTTCATGAAAAGCCTGCACCATCTGCTTAAACTCACGGATACGGACTTCTCCATGGAACGGGTCCGTAGAATAAGAGCCTTCCGGTACATTATAGTTAATCGGGTCATAGCCCCAGTTATACTGCTCTGTTTCCAAATGAGCTTCATCAATACTTCCAAAATCAAAGGACGGCATAAGCTGAACATGAGTAACTCCAAGCTCCCTGATATGATCCAGTCCTGTAGCTTCACCAGTCTTGCTTTTTGTGTTTCTTTCCGTAAGTCCCAGATACTTTCCTGCATGTTTTACCCCGCTTGAGCAGTCTCTGGTCATGTCGGATACGGAAAGCTCATACAAAATCGCATCCGTAGGATTTTCTACAAATATGTGCTGATCCTCTGCAAAGCCCTCTGGATTCGTTTTAGCAAGATCCACAACCATGGAACGCAGTCCGTTTACACCCACCGCTTTTGCATAAGGGTCCTGGGATTCCCTCGTTGTACCATCACAGGTCACAAGATACGTGTAATAGACACGGTCCAGATCACCGGACACCTCTATTGTCCAGGTTCCCCCCTCATCCCTTTTCATCTGATCTTCTTCTATTTTACAATCCCCATCCCCCTGTTTATACAAACAAAGAGAAACAGATTCTGCACTTGGTGCCCATAGACGAAAGGCTGTTTTTTCCGTTGTATAGGTGGCTCCAAGATCATTGCCGCTGTAGTTTAAAAAATTTACCATCTGTAACTCCTTTTCGTTTGCTCATGCTATTTCGCAGACTAATTTTCGTTTTTTTTCGTAATTAAATTATATTGAAAAACTACCTTCCTGTAAATCGGAACTTTTAAACAATTTTTTCGTAAATTTTTGTACACTTTTCACACCGATTCATAAATGGTAAAGAAAAATCCCACATCATTCTTCGCATTCTGCGAGTTGATGTGAGATTCTATTATTGCATTATTCTGCTGTAACCAAAAATCGCTTCTCTACTCTTTCAATTTCTTCCATCGGATAGTCCATAAGCTCATGGATTTCTTTCGGGGATTTTCCTTTTGTAAGCAATTTTTCTATTGCATCCTGCCTCTTCCAAGCACTCTTTTGCACCTATTTTAGTGGGTGTCCTTAAGTAGAGACATAATTAAATATATTAAAAACCATTATTATCAAGTCTTGTTATAATCTAAGCATTGAAATTTTAAATTCCTGTGCTGCGGTAAATTCCATCACGCCTTAAAAAGCTTTGAGATAGTTACAAATTAAATATCGTTATACGGATTTTTTTTTAGAATTTCTTCTATTTCTTCATCTTTTCTTTTCTGAAAATCTTCTCCAAACAATG
>JBJENM010000127.1:0-8376 GCA_051880175.1 Agathobacter sp.
ACCGCTACGCTTTTTACAAACGAGAGTGGGTTCTGATTCAAATATGCAAATTCACCCGGGCACACAATTCCGAAATGGAATTTATATGAAAGAAAAATCGATTGTGCAAAAAATACAAATTTTGAAGGTTAAGGTCCCCGAAAAGAAAGGGGACCTTATTATTTTTGATGAATTTGTGAAAAAATTGTCAAATGCATTGATTTTCTACTTTAATTGTGGTAAAATGACATCGTTAAAAATTTAACAGCGTGTAAGCGCGACTATTTTTGAAGGAGAATAAAGAGATGGCAAAGAAAGTTGTATTAGCAGGCGCATGCCGTACTGCAATCGGTAAGATGGGTGGAGCACTTTCAAACACTCCAGCAGCAGAGTTAGGGGCAATTGTTATTAAGGAAGCTTTAAATCGTGCAGGAGTACCTGCAGATCAGGTAGATGAAGTTTTGATGGGTTGTGTTATTCAGGCAGCTCAGGGACAGAACGTTGCTCGTCAGGCTTCCATTAAAGCAGGCCTTCCGATTGAAGTACCTGCAGTTACACTTAATGTAGTCTGCGGTTCCGGTCTTAAGTGTGTCAATGAAGCAGCTACACAGATTTTAGCTGGTCAGGCTGATATCGTAGTAGCAGGTGGTATGGAGAATATGTCAATGGCTCCATATGCTATGACAAAGGCACGTTTCGGATACAGAATGAACAATGCAACGATTATTGATACAATGGTTAACGATGCACTTACAGATGCATTCAATAACTACCATATGATGATTACCGCTGAGAATGTATGTGAGAAGTACGGAATCACTCGTGAAGAGTTAGATGAGTTCTCAGCAAACTCACAGCAGAAGTGTGAAGCTGCTATTGCAGCCGGCAAGTTTGATGACGAGATCGTTCCTGTACCTGTTAAGGTTAAGAAAGAAATCGTTGATTTCGTTAAGGATGAGGGACCTCGTGCAGGTGTTACCGCTGAGAGCCTTGGCGCACTTAAGTGCTGCTCAGGAAAGCAGGGTGGACTTATTACAGCCGGAAATGCATCAGGAATCAATGATGGTGCTGCTGCAATCGTAGTAATGAGCGAAGAGAAGGCAAAAGAGCTTGGTGTTAAGCCACTTGCTACCTGGGTTGCCGGAGCACTTGGCGGAGTTGAGCCGGAAATCATGGGTGTTGGACCTGTTGCTTCTACTAGAAAAGTATTTGAAAGAACAGGACTTACCATTGATGATATTGATCTTGTTGAGGCAAACGAAGCATTTGCTGCACAGTCTATCGCTGTTGCAAGAGATTTGAACTTCGATATGTCTAAGGTTAACGTAAACGGTGGTGCAATTGCTCTTGGACATCCGGTAGGAGCATCAGGATGCCGTATCCTTGTTACCTTATTACATGAAATGCAGAAGCGTGATGCAAAGCGTGGTCTTGCTACACTTTGTATCGGTGGTGGAATGGGATGTTCTACTATCGTTGAGAAGTACGAATAATATAGTGAAAATTAGCCGCAATGCCGCATGAGATTCATGCGGCGCGTGGCATTTTTAAGAATAAAATTTTAAAATTTAGGAGGAACCGAAATGAAGGTTGGAGTTATTGGTGCAGGAACAATGGGACAGGGTATTGCAAAAGCATTTGCCCAGGTTGAAGGATATGAAGTAGCACTCTGCGATATCAAGCAGGAGTGGGCTGAGAACGGAAAAGCAAAAATCGAAAAAGGTTATGCAAGACTTGTAGAAAAAGGAAAAATGGAGCAGGCTGCTGTTGATGCAATCCTTGCTAAGATCACACCGGGATTAAAGGAAGATCTTTGTGCAGATTGCGATCTCATCGTTGAGGCTGCCTTCGAGAATATGGAAGTTAAGAAGACCACATTTGCTGAGCTTGACAAGATTGCTAAGCCAGAGTGTATCTTTGCTTCTAATACATCTTCACTTTCCATTACCGAGATCGGAAACGGACTTACCCGTCCAATGATCGGTATGCATTTCTTCAATCCGGCAGACCGTATGAAGCTTGTTGAGGTTATCGCAGGCGTTAACACACCGGCTGAGACTGTTGAGACCATTAAGAAGATTTCCGAGGAAATCGGAAAGACACCTGTACAGGTAAATGAAGCTGCAGGATTCGTTGTAAACCGTATCCTTATCCCAATGATCAATGAAGCAGCTTTCATTAAGATGGAAGGTGTATCTGATATCGCAGGCATCGACGCAGCAATGAAGCTTGGTGCAAATCATCCAATGGGACCACTCGAGTTAGGAGATTTCATTGGTCTTGATATCTGCCTTGCAATCATGGATGTTCTTTACAACGAAACAGGCGACAGCAAGTATCGTGCATGCCCACTGATCCGCAAGATGGTTCGCGGTGGAAATCTTGGTGCAAAGTCCGGTAAGGGATTCTACGTATACAATGCAGATCGCACAAAGACTCCGGTAGATGCACAGTAGGAGCGTGTAAGAACTTTTTCCGTGGGAAATGGTGCTAGAAATAAATAGAAAAATAATTTTGGAGGAATTGTAAATCATGGATTTTACGTTAGACAAGAAACATGAGATGACTCGTGACCTCTTCAGAGAGTTCGCTGAGAAGGAAGTAGCTCCTCGTGCTCAGGAAGTTGATGAGACAGAAGTATTTCCACAGGATACAGTTGATAAAATGGGAAAATACGGATTCCTTGGAATTCCGGTTCCAAAGGAGTATGGCGGACAGGGATGTGATGTCCTTGCTTACATTCAGTGCGTAGAAGAGTTATCAAAGGTTTGCGGTACAACAGGTGTTATCGTATCTGCACATACCTCTCTCTGCGTTGACCCGATTATGACCTATGGTACAGAAGAGCAGAAGCAGAAATATGTAAGAGACCTTGCAACAGGAAAGAAGCTTGGCGCTTTTGCACTTACTGAGCCGGGTGCCGGTACAGATGCCCAGGGCGCACAGACCAAGGCAGTATTAGATGGTGATGAGTGGGTATTGAACGGATCTAAATGCTTTATCACAAACGGTAAGGTTGCAGACGTATATATCGTTATCGCAATCACAAGCATTACCGAAGATAAGAGAGGACGTAAGAAGAAAAACTTCTCCGCATTTATCGTAGAGAAGGGTGCTCCTGGATTCTCATTCGGAACCAAAGAGAAGAAGATGGGTATTCGTGGTTCTTCTACATATGAATTAATATTTGAAGATTGCAGAATTCCAAAGGATGCTTTACTTGGAGCAGAAGGAAAGGGATTCCCAATCGCAATGCATACCCTTGACGGTGGACGTATCGGTATTGCTGCTCAGGCTCTTGGTATTGCAGAGGGCGCTCTTGAGAAGACCATCGCTTACACCAAGGAGAGAAAGCAGTTCGGACGTGCAATCGCTGCACAGCAGAATACACAGTTCCAGCTGGCAAACATGGCTACACAGATTGAAGCTGCAAAGGCACTGGTTTACAAGGCTGCTCTTAAGAAGCAGGAGTTTGCGGATGGCGCAAAGGTTTCCTACTCAGTAGAAGCTGCTATGGCTAAGTTATTTGCTGCTGAGACCGCTATGGATGTTACAACCAAGTGTGTACAGCTCTTCGGTGGATACGGATATATCCGTGAGTATGATGTTGAGCGTATGATGCGTGACGCTAAGATTACCGAGATTTACGAAGGAACCTCAGAAGTTCAGCGTATGGTTATTTCCGGTGCATTATTGAAGTAGTCGCGAAAACACGAAAGGGAATACGTAGTATTCCAGGTTCGTCCGTGTTTAAATAAAAAATATAAGGAGAAAGAATACATGAATATCGTAGTATGTATTAAACAGGTTCCTGATACAAAGGGTGGCGTAAAGTTTAACCCGGATGGAACACTTGATAGAGCAGCAATGCTTGCAATCATGAATCCGGATGACAAAGCCGGACTTGAGGCAGCACTTAGAATCAAAGACGCTACAGGCGCAAAAGTTACCGTTCTTACCATGGGACTTCCAAAGGCTGACGCAGTTCTTCGCGAAGCTATGGCCATGGGAGCTGACGAGGCCGTACTTGTTACGGACCGTGTACTTGGAGGAGCTGATACCTGGGCAACCTCAACAACAATCGCCGGAGCACTCCGCAACATCGATTATGATTTAATCATTACAGGACGTCAGGCTATCGACGGAGATACCGCTCAGGTAGGTCCACAGATCGCAGAGCATTTAAATCTTCCTGTAATTTCCTACGCTGAGGATATCAAGATTGAAGGAAATTCCGTTGTAGTAAAGCGTCAGTATGAAGACAGATATCATATGGTAAAGGCACAGATGCCTTGCCTTGTTACCGCTCTTTCTGAACTCAATGAGCCAAGATATATGACTCCGGGCGGAATCTTTGATGCATGTGACAAAGAAGTAACTGTATGGGGAAGAGCAGACCTTAAGGATGTTGATGACAGCAACCTTGGTCTTAAGGGATCTCCAACAAAGATTGCTAAGGCTTCTGATAAAGTTGCAAAGGGTGCCGGGGAAAAGGTAAACCTTGATCCAACAGAAGCAGTAGCTTACTTAATGGGTAAGTTCAAAGAGAAACACATCATCTAAATGGAGGAAACTAAAATGGGTTTAGAAGAATATAAGGGCGTATTTATCTACGCACAGCAGGTTGATAATCAGCTTTCTTCAATTGCATTCGAGTTAATCGGAAAAGCAAAAGAGTTAGCAGCCGACCTTGGAACAGAAGTAACTGCTGTACTTCTTGGTTCTAACGTAAAAGGTCTTACAGATGAATTAGGTGAGTATGGTGCAGATAAGGTTATCGTTGTTGATAATCCGGAGCTTGAAACTTACCGTACAGAGCCATATGCACAGGCTCTTGCAGCAGTAATCAATGAGTATAAGCCGGAAATCATGTTGGTTGGCGCAACCGCTATCGGACGTGATCTTGGTCCTACAGTATCAGCTAGAGTAGCAACAGGACTTACCGCTGACTGTACTGTACTTGAGATTGGTGATTTCCCACTTGCTCCTGTTCCAGGAAAAGAAGATGAGCAGAAGCACAATCAGCTTCTTATGACTCGTCCTGCATTTGGTGGAAACACCATTGCAACAATTGCATGTCCGGATAACCGTCCACAGATGGCAACCGTTCGTCCGGGTGTTATGCAGAAGCTTCCAAGAGAGGCTGGACGCAGAGCTGAAGTTATCGAGTTTGCTGCTAAGCTTGAGAAGAATAACCGTTATACGGAAATCCTTGAGGTTGTTAAGGCAGTTGGCAATGTAGAGAACATTATGGATGCCAAGGTACTTGTATCCGGCGGACGTGGTGTTGGAAGTGCAGAGAACTTTGCAATGTTAAAGGATCTTGCTTCCTGCTTTAACGGCGGTATGGTTTCCTGCTCACGTGCCGTTGTAGAAAACGGATGGTTAGCACAGGATTATCAGGTAGGACAGACCGGAAAGACCGTTCGTCCACAGATTTACTTTGCTATCGGTATTTCCGGAGCAATCCAGCACGTTGCAGGTATGGAAGAATCTGACCTTATCATCGCAATCAACAAAGACGAAGATGCTCCAATCTTCGATGTAGCTGATTATGGTATTGTTGGAGATCTGAATAAGATCGTTCCGCAGCTTACTGCTTCATTAAAGGAAGCTATGGGCAAATAAGAAAGCCTTCAAAAATAGTTTATATAAAACTGCCGCTCATGGAGTAAAATTGCTCTGTGAGCGGCAGTTTTTTTGCTAGACGGAGATACTTTTGGCTGTGAATCAATGAAAGGTAAAGTCTTGAAAAGCGGGAAATTTGGGTGTGGAATGAGGGATAGAGTCTCGCTAACCGGGAGAGCCGCAAGAAGCAGGGGGATTGGGTGTGAGGAGCGGAAAAGAGCTACTTTCACCCAAAATGTAATTTGTTCAGAGAGGAACAGCCGTGAAATGGAGGAAAAATGGGTGTGGAGAAAAGGAAATGAAGCTCACACACCCAAAAGGCCTCCGGTTTGAAGAGGGGCAGTCATGAAAGAGAGGGAAAATGGGTGTGGGAGTTAGGAAAACCACCGTCCACACCCAAAAGGCAGCCGGCACGAGGAGGAAGAGTCGTGGAAAGGAGGAGAATTGGGTGTGGGAGAGAGGAAAACCACCGTCCACACCCAAAAGGCAGCCGGCGCGAGGAGGGAGAGTCATGAAAGAGAAGGAAATTGGGTGTGGGAGGGCAGAAAACCACTGTCCACACCCAAAAAGCCAAGTGCCCACACCCAATTGAAAAATAGTCAGGATGAGAATGACTTTTTGGAATGATACTGCTATACTTAATTCAAATGAACAAAAAATCATTTGAAAGAGGCATACGAACATGGAACAAATAGAAAAACTGATACAAAGTTTTATGGACGAAAAACAAGTAGCGGGAATGAACCTGCTGGTCTTAAAGGACGGGATAGAGGTTCTGTATACACAGGCCGGATATGCGGATATCGACAGTAAAAAACCTTATGACAGAAATACGATCATTAGATTGTATTCCATGTCAAAACCCATTACTGCGGCGGCTGCAATGATTCTTGTAGAACGTGGGATAATTTCACTTACTCAGGCAGTAGAGGAATTCCTGCCGGGATTTCAAAATCAGATGGTCTGGGGGAATGGAAAAAAGGTTCCGGTAAGACGCCCGGTACTGATTCGGGAACTTCTTAATATGACTTCCGGATTGGTATATGGCTGCGGTGATGAGAATTTGCCGGCAGAATATGAGACGGAACAGCTTTTTAAAGAAATAGATGACAGACTTTATGGAGACAATCCAATGTCTACCATTGAAATCGCAAACAGACTAGGACAATGCGGACTTGCATTTCAGCCGGGGGATAAATGGCAGTATGGAACATCGGCAGATGTCATGGGAGCAGTCATCGAAGTGGCCAGCGGAAAGCCGTTTGGGCAGTTTCTTTACGATGAAATTTTTGAACCGCTTGGAATGAAGGATACCGGATTTTATGTTCCGGAAGAAAAAAGAGAGCGTCTTGCTACTACCTATGAATGGACAAAGGACGGACTTTTCTATTGTCCAACGAATCATCTTGGCATTATGTATACCCAGGAAAAAGCGCCGGCATTTGAATCAGGCGGTGCAGGTCTTGTTTCCACGCTGGATGATTATGCAAAGTTTGCAGGAATGCTTTTAAATCATGGAACCTACTGCGGGGTAAAAATCTTAGAGCCGTCTACCGTAGATTTTCTTACAAACGGAACGCTTCTTCCGTGGCAGAGAGAAACGGCATGGAGAACCTGGGATACCATGGCAGGTTATAACTATGGTAATTTCATGAGAAAAATGGAAGAACCGGGAATGGCATATTATAAGACATGGGAGAAAGAATATGGATGGGATGGATGGCTTGGTGCCTATTTTTGCAACAGTCCCCAAAACAACGTGACCATTCTTATGGGGATGCAGTTAAAAGAGGCAGGAGCATATCCGATTATTGCAAAAATGAGAAATGTGGTTGCAAATCTTACCTGGCCAAAAACCTATGAGCAAATGGCTGTAGAATACCACCAGAAGGAGCTTGAAAGACCAAATGCCTATGAGCTCGAGAAATTTCCGATATTAGACGGAAAGAAACATCCTTTTGCAGTAATCTGCCCAGGGGGAGGATACCGTGCGGTATGTACATGTAAGGAAGGATATGTGTTTGCGAGAGAACTGAATAAAAATGGAATAGCTGCCTTTGTCGTAAACTATCGCGTGCAGGAGGAAGCAAAATATCCACAGCCAATGGAGGATCTTGCAAGAGCAGTGAAAGAGATTTTTGCGCAGGCAGACGAGCTTTGCCTTGACACAGACAATTATTCGGTATGGGGAGCTTCCGCAGGTGGACACCTGGCAGCAAGCTTTGGAACTAGGAACATGGGGTATCTAAAATACAATCTTCCAAAGCCAAAGGCCATTGTACTTGCATATCCGGTAATCACTATGGGAGAGTTTGCCCATCCCGGTTCAAAGAATAATCTGATTGGGGAAGATGCATCGGATGAGATGATAGCTTTTACCAGCATTGAAAAGCAGGTAACAGCAGATTATCCTGCAACCTTTGTATTCCATGGGGCAGATGATCAGACGGTTCCGGTGGAGAACAGCCGAATGCTTGCAAAGGCATTAAAGGAAGCAAATGTTCCTTACGAGTATGTGGAATATCCCGGCGTAATCCACGGAGTTGGAATTGCAAAGGGATTGATTTGTGAAGACTGGTTTGAGCGTGCGTTTTCTTTCTGGAGAAAAATAGAAATTAGTGGAAGGGAAAGATAATGTGATGATAAGACATGCAATGATAGAAGATGTTTCTAGGATAGCGGAAATATTGATATTTACAAAGCGAATGAATTATAGAAAGATTTTTAAAAATGATAAAGTGTCATTTGGAAAAATGCAGGTCTATCAAT
>JBJENM010000128.1:0-8367 GCA_051880175.1 Agathobacter sp.
ATTCGCATGAAAAATCCGCAATTTGAAGCTGTTTTTCAAGGATTTTAGGTATACGCCAGTTCCGGCACCTCAAATCTTGCCAAATTCCACAATTCTGATTCGAATATGTAAATTTATTATCCCATTTCGGAATTGTGTTCCCGAATGAATTTGCATATTTGAATCAGAACCCACTCTCGTTTGTAAAAAGCGTAACGGTACTAAATTCGCAATAAATTGCTCATTAAGTGCCGACGCTTTTTAAACGTTCTGCTTCAAATAGCAAAATTCATTCTCGGAAACACAATTCCGAAAAGGAATAATTTATTTTGAAATGCAAATCCAAAATGGTGGATATTTTATTCTTTTTTCATTCGATTGAATGGTATAACTATGGTATAATGTCGTTAGGCATTATATATGCATAGGTTTCATTATAGAAAGGATGATTTTCCTATGAATCAAACTATCTATGTATCAAAAACACGCTCTGGTGCAGATGTTTTTCAAAGTATAACAGCTGCGTTGTCTTCTTTGGACGATTCCTCGCAAGAGCCGGTTACGATAGAGAT
This sequence comes from Agathobacter sp., assembly GCA_051880175.1. Lineage (GTDB taxonomy): Bacteria > Bacillota > Clostridia > Lachnospirales > Lachnospiraceae > Roseburia. The sequence goes on from JBJENM010000128.1 coordinate 552, forward strand.
TGCTCCCGGCATCTATCACGAAAAAATTGAAATCCGCCGGGACAACCTTACCATTGTCGGAACAGGGACATCACCTGAGGAAGTTGTGCTTACCTACGACGATTTTGCTTTCGATGATATGCCCGATGGAAGCAAGCGCGGAACCTTCCGCTCCTATTCCGTCTTTCTTGATGCAAGCAACGTCACCATGAAGAATCTGTCCATTGAAAATGCTTCCGGTGATGAAAATACACACGGTCAGGCCATTGCCCTCTATGCAGAAGGGGATCATTTATATTTTGAAAACCTTCGATTGATTGGAAGGCAGGACACCCTATTTACCGGCCCGCTGCCTCCGAAGGAGCTGCAGCCAAACGGTTTCATCGGTCCAAAGCAATATGCTCCCCGTATCAATGGACGTCAGCATTACAAGGACTGCTATATCTGCGGCAACATCGATTTCATTTTCGGTAGTGCAACCGCTTACTTCGAACATTGCCGGATAGAATCATTATCTCACAAATCAGAGCCGGATGCAATTCAAGGATATGTTTCTGCACCATCCACCCCGGAAGGTCAGGAGTACGGTTACATTTTTTATAACTGCAGCTTCCTTTCAAAGGAATGCGCCGCATCCACCTGCTACCTGGCAAGACCCTGGCGAGATTTTGCAAAGGCAGTTTTTATTCAGTGCGAGGTAGGACCCCACATTCATCCGGAGGGTTTCCACGATTGGAACAAGCCAAACGCAAGGGAGCATGCCTTCTTTGCAGCCTATGGCAACTACCGTCCTGCTGACGGGTCTATGGAGCCGGAAGTTTTTTCTCCAAAAGCGCCTTATGCGAAGGAGCTTTCCACAGACGAAATAGCAAAATATAAAAAAGATGAGGTACTTTCATGAAAAAACAAACAACAATCCTTTTACTTGGGCTTTTAGCCCTCTACGCAGTTTTTACTATCATAAACGGCCGTCTGGAAAATCATACTGTAAACGATTCCTCTTATCAGAAGGTGGACTTATCCTCCTGCTCCTTAGTGGAACTCGACGATGACCGTGTTGCCCTGACCATTCCTTCCGAATATGTATATGGCGCCACACCTTCTGACCTTGAAAAAACGGCAAACGAGCTTGGGTATGAATCCATTATCCTAAATCAGGACGGAAGCGCAACCTACACCATTACCAAAGAACAGCATCAGACGATGCTGGAGGATCTTGCAAAAGGAATCAACGAAAAGCTTGCTGCGATTCCCGGTTCGGATAAATATGATGATATTTCTTCCATAGAAGCAAACGAGGATTTTACCCAGTATAAGATTTATCTTTCCAGCTCCACCGCCGAATTCAACGAATCCATGTCCGTGATGCTGTTTAAAATGTACGGCACCATGTATAACTGCTTTAACGGGGTCACCGATGAGACCATCGTAATTGAATATTACAACAAAAATGGCGACCTGGTTGCGTCTTATGATTCAACACCGATGGAAGAATAAATGTTTAAAATATGCTCCTTGGAAAATACTGCGGTTTCCGGCGTGGTATTTTCCAGGGTTGCATGGATATAGGGCTTTCTGTTCTTGATAAAGGATAGAATCTGCTCATAATTCATCTCTCCTTTTCCGCATCCAACGGAAACCAGCTTTCCGTCCTCCACAACAAAATCCTTCAAATGAACCACTGCAATATCGTCCCCGAGAAGCTCGATGGTTTCTTTAAAAATTTCTTCCCGATTTTCATAATTGCTAATATCCAAAAGATTTACCGGATCGAAAATAATCTGAAGATTCGGTGAACCAATCTCATCTAAAACCTTTCTTGCGCGCTTTGCATTGCAGACAATATGCTTATAAACCGGCTCAATGGCCATGATTACTCCCATTTTTTCTGCATACTCCACAACCGGGCGGAGATTTTTGATAAAAATATCAAGAGCCTCCTCGGAATGATTTTTCTCCTCAAAGGTATAAGCTTCATTTACCGCGCCGGTTTCGGTTCCCACAACTCCCACATCCAGAAGAGATGCAAAACGGATATGTGCCATATAGCGGTTGATAATTTTCTTTAAGCTCTCCGGATTTGGATTTGCCAGATTCAGATAGCAGCCTAACACAGCCACATCCAGTTCATTTTTCTCGAACAGATGCTTTAAGTAAAGCGCCAGTCCCGGTGTAAGGGCACCGTCATCCGTCGCATACTCACTGATTACTTTTCCCAGCGCAAGATGCCCGCAGGTAAATCCCTGTTCATGGGCAATAGCAAGCCTCTCCTCAAGGGGAGCCTTTTTGATATCATGTAAGCGAATTCCAATCTGCATGTTCTCTCTCCAATCTAATGTTTTTATTTATGAGCTTTATGAACTGAATTTGCATATTCAAATCTGAACCCGCTTCCGCTTCGTAAAAAGCGTAGCGGTACTAAATTCGCAATAAATTGCTCATTAAGTGCCGACGCTTTTTAAGAGTTCGATTTGAATAGCAAAATTCATTTCATAAGCTCATAGTTTAAAAAGCACTCTACTATCTGATTATTTCATTAACATCTTCCAGTACTACCGCGTCGCCGTCCTGTCCTTCTATGGAAACATTGTCAAGCACGATCTTTTTGATGTTTCTTGCGAAAATCCCCTTTCTGGTGCAGGCATCCACGCCGTTTGACATTGCAGGCACATCGCACTTTGGATTGTCTGCATAGCTTACCTTGATATTTCGCATCACGATCTCATCGATCTTCTGTTCCGGAAGACCCTCTAGGTATGCCGCTGCAACATGGCAATTCTTTGCATCAATATCCTCAAAGATCAATGTTTTTATGTATGGAGTGCGGTCATCTACCGGATACGCTTCTCTGCTCTGCACATACTCTGTCTTTCCATCCGGGTCGCAGAAATAAAAACTGTTTGCAACAAACGGAGTCATCACATGGTCCATGTCGATTCTTCGGAAAACAATCTGGTCTAAGACGGCATCCTTTCCTCTTCCTCGTCTCGTCTTAATGCGAAGGCCTCTGTCGGTATGGGAAAATACACAGTCCTCTACGATAAGACTCTTCACGCCTCCCGCCATCTCACTTCCTACTGTTACGGCACCATGTCCGTTCTCCATTAGGCAGTGGTGAATATGGATATCTTCGGATGGCTGCTTGCACTTCTTTCCCATATAGATTTTTCCGGATTTAACGGCAATGCAGTCGTCACCCAAGGAGAACTTCACTCCTGCAATCTCTACCCGACGGCAGGATTCCGGGTCAAGTCCATCGGTATTTGGAGAATCAGATGGATTTTGTACATTGACATTATAAAATCCAAGATCATCGCTAAAATACGGATGAATCGTCCAGCTCGGACTATTCTTTAACGTCACTCCCTGCAATACTACATGGTTACAATGATTGATATAGAAAAGCCTCGGGCGGTATGCTCCATTCATCTGCTTCGGATTTTTCCACCAATCCTCCTTGGATGCATTTCCGTTGATGATTCCTTCTCCATAGATGGTTACATCGCTAATCTCCACACCGGTAATGATGCCGGCATACATCGGGAGCGGATTGCCCTCCCAGGTTCCCAAATTATATTCATCACTTCCGTCGCTAAGAGGAATGGTTCCCGCAAAAATCGGAAACTGGGTGCGGTCTGTCATGGCGCGAAGCTCTGCATCCTTTTCAAGCTCGATGTTTGCGCCACTTTTTAAGAAAAGGCTGGTAATGGAATATACACCTTTTGGAATCAGCACTCTTCCATCCTTCGGGCAGGATAAAATTGCAGCCTGAATGAATTTTGTATCATCCTGCACGCCGTCTCCCTTTGCGCCATACTGTTTTACGTTCAGGGTAACCGATTCATGTCTGGTTGTTACGGAAATTTTTCCGCAAACCTTCTTATCCACATTTACCACAACCACATCATAGCTGTGCTCCGGTTTCAGATCATAGATACTGCATACAACGGTTTTTGCATCCTGAGCCTTTACGCCATCTACATAAATCTCGTACCGGTCCGTGGTATGGTACAATCCGGCTCCGCAGATTTCCAAAGTAGCACTTCTTGCAGTTACATGTAAAAGCTTAAGTGTCAGTTCCTCCGGCAGTCCGGAAAAATCCTTCTTCTCCTTTTCCTCTGTGAAGAGACTCTCTACCTGCTCCTTCAGCAAGAAGCCCTTCTCAATGGCTCTTTGGGCAAGCCTTACAAGGCGTTCCTTTTTATCCGTTTCCTGCAAACAGGTACAGGCAGCCAGTTCTTTAATCAGAAAAACCAGGCGATCCTGAAGAGAGCGATACAGCTCATATATCTGAAAATCCATAAAATCCAGGGTATCCGCAAGGGCTTCCATATAGTTAAGCTTCTCTTCTTTTTCAAGCTCCTCTGGCTTTACCGAAAGAAGATTCTCCGTGATTTCAATATAACGATCCTTTTTCCCTTCCTCCTTCTGCTCTTTCATTAACATTGGCATTGACTGATAATTCATATTTCCCATTGAAAGTTCCTCCAACTATTTCTTTTTAATTACTTCCTTTTTCCAAAAGCCAAACAAATACAAAATATACAGAACGACTGCAGCGATTCCGTTACTTATTACAACAGAAAACCATACGCTTCGCACTCCCAGCATCAGAAAATTCTCACATATATACAGTGTTCCCAATCGAAAAATCCACAGTCTTGCTATATCAATTCCCATATTCACAAGGGTATGCCCGCTTCCTCTGAAAAGTCCGCTTGTTGCATCATGTACACCATTCGTAAAACACCAGAATGCCATGATGCTGAGGAAATCAGCGGCATATGCAATCACCTGGGGATCATTGCTAAAAATGCTTACAATCGCTGTGGATACCGCCTGCGTCGAAAGAATTCTTCCGCCGACAAACAAGAACACTACTGACATATTTCGTGCCATCTTGTATCCCTTTGCCGCCCGGTCGAATTGCCTTGCCCCGCAATTCTGTCCCACAATTATGGATGTGGCTGCTCCGATTCCGTTTGACGGCAGAGAGATCAGTCCATTCACCTTATTTCCGATTCCATAGGCTGCCATTGCCTGCGTCCCATAAGAAAAGACGCTCTTACTCATAAGCAGAAATCCCAACTGCATGGTACTTCCTCCTATTGCGCTTGGAAGTCCTACCACCAAAATGCTTTTTAACTTTTCTTTTTCAAAACGAAGCTTAGACAGCTCTAAATAAATTAAATTCTTCCTGTTATGCAGCATGACAAATGCAATCACAGCCGGTATTGCTTTCGCAAATACTGTGGCAAGCGCCGCACCGGCCACTCCCCAATGAAGCACCAGCATAAGAATCGGGTCAAGCAGCATGTTTATGAGGATTCCCATAAGATTTAACAGCATTGGACGAACCGTATCCCCGGTTGCCTGATGGATTGCCACATACATATTTACAATATACAAAAAAGGCATATCCATAATCACCAGTTGCAGATAGGTTTTACTTTTTATGAAGGTATCTCCCTCTGCCCCCAGCCACGATACAATATTCGGTGCAAACACTGCGCAAAGCACTCCACAGGTAACTGAGAAAATCATTGCACATGCAAAAATCTGATTTGCCATCGACTTAGCATCGTCGTCCTGCCTTGCCCCCAAATACTGGGAAATCAAGACAGAGGCCGCTACTGTCAGTCCGGATCCAAAATTGATAATCATATTCTGCACCGGTGTAACCAGATTTATGGCGGCAAGCTCTGTCGTTCCCAGCTTTCCCAACCAAAAAGTATCGGTAAGATTGTACATGGTTTGCAGGAAACTATTGATCACAACCGGAATCGCCAGCATCAGGATTACCTTTACCATATTTCCGCTTAAAATCTCTTCTCGATCTAAATTTTGTTTCATCTTCCTACTCTATGTATTCAAAATTATTAAAGTGTACCGTCAGTGGTTTCTCTTTTGAATATGCATACATTCCAACCAGGGCCCCTGTAAAGCGTTTTCCCATGTGAATACCTTCATCACAGAGATAATACACATTGGAAAGCGTGCAGATCTTTGCCCGCAGATTTTCCTGCACCAGAAAAAAGCTTCGCTCTAGTCCAATTGTTTCTACGCAAAAAGTCATATCTTTTCCGGCAAATACCCCATAGGATTCCATCCCTTTTTCTACACAGATTTTTGTATCTGTTCCGATATGCTCAGCCACTTCTATTACATACATGCCATCCCTTTTACACAGACAGAATTTTACCCAGGTATTCTCGTCGTAATAACAGCAGATTCCCACCTCTTGTCCATCATAAAGCTCCTGCCACTCTAAATGCGCGGATGCTGTAAAATCAAATGCAGTCTGCCTTCTTAGCAGCACATTTCGTGCCGTAACCGACCATAGCGGGTTTTGACTTGCCCTTATATAAAAACCGTCCTTTTCGATTCTTATGGCATCCAATGCACTGGGCTCTCTTGGAGTCATCCATTCAAATCTATTTATGCTTTCCTGTCCTCTGCTGTCATCTGCTGCCTGAGTCGGAAGCTTTGGAGCAATTTGAAGTACACTTGGTCCTTTTCGACAATTTACTATCGGCCAGCCATCCTCGGTCCAGGTAATCGGGTCGATGGCGGTTTCTCTTCCCAGCATACTGTATTTTCCTTCATATGCTCTTCCGCACAGATACACCATGTACCAGTCCCCGCTTTGTGTGCATACCGGTTTTCCATGGCCGCATCTTTGAATGGTGGCCTGTTCATCCATCTGCCGCATAATCGGATTATAGGGGCAGGGTGTATAGTTTCCCATAAGCTCTCTGCTTCTTGCCACCGTAATGCGATGTCCCGGTCCGGTTCCTCCCTCTGCAAGAAACAGATAATAATATCCATCCTTCTTTAACAGATGGGGGCCCTCCGGGGCTCTCTTGTGATCTCCATAATAAAGCAGCTTCGCTTCGGAGATTTTCTTTGTGCAGCCCGAAGAAAGCTCAAAAATCCGGGCGCCCCGGTTTAAAAGCATATAGTGCCTTCCGTTCTCATGGAAAATGGAAGGATCGATTCCATCCTCCTCAATAACTATCGGCTTGCTGTATGGTCCCTCCGGTTTTTTGGATGACACAACAATCTGCTTGCGATATACCGTCCCGGTATCATTCAGCCGGTAGGTTGCCGTTATGTAAAAGGTACCGTCATCATAAGAGATATCCGGCGCCCAATAACCTCTTCCACCTTCCAATTCCGACAGCATGGACCACTGGGGATTCGTGATTGCATGTCCGATGATCTCCCAATGAATCAGATCTTTGGAGTGCGAGATTGGAATGCAGGGAAAGAATATAAAAGAGGAATTTACCATATAGTAATCTTCCCCCACCCGCACAATCGAAGGGTCCGGGAAAAAGCCTCTTCGAATCGGATTATGGTACATCCTGTCATAAGGTGCGCCTACTACAGATTCGTAATAGTTCAGAAGCTCCCTGTCCTGTCGTTCCCAGGCAATCTGATAAGGGGTTATGAGGTTTTTGTCTCCGGCAAGGATATCCATTCCCACCTTTTCCACCAGATACCGGTTTGTCTCTAGATTTCCGGACTCTGCTGCATAGTGCAGAATATTTCGATTCTGCGCATCCGTGAGATTCATGCTCGCTCTGGTGTACTCCACGATATATTCTACAAGGTCGGTATCTGACACCCTTGCTGCATAAAGAGCCATTGGTTCGCCCTTATCCGTAAGCTCCTCAATTCGTGTCTGGTCCTGCTCATTGATTCTACGAAAGCCCTCTAAATCACTTTTTTCTATTACCTTCTGTAAATCTGTCATTTCATTTTCCTTTATCATTCTTTAAACGCTTACCATTTCACCCATCCTTGCAAATATCCAATTCCCAGTATCACAATT
>JBJENM010000129.1:0-8280 GCA_051880175.1 Agathobacter sp.
GCACCTCAAATCTTGCCAAATTCCACAATTCTGATTCAAATAATCCCTTTTCGGATTTGTGTTCCCGAGAATGAATTTTGAAAGTAGTAAAGAAAGAAGACCTCCGCTTTCGCGAAGGTCTCTCCTGAGGAAAAAAATAGAAAGAAAAATATTACTTCAAAACTTATTCCTTTACACCACCAAGTGCCACACCGGCTACAATGTATTTTGAAAGGATAAAGTATACAACGAAGATCGGTAAAATAGTAACCGCAATACCGATATAGAGTACACCGTAATCGGTCTTGAACTGATCGCTTCGAAGCATCTGCACAAAAAGCGGAAGTGTCTTCTTTGCATCCGTTGTAAGAATCATGTTCGGCATGAACAGATTGTTCCATGATGCAACAAAGCAGAAGATTGCCTGCGTTGCAATTGCCGGTTTCATAATCGGAAGTGCAATTCTGTTAAAAGTCTTAAACTCTCCGCTTCCATCAATTCTGGCTGCTTCTACAAGCTCCTTGGAGAAGGTGCTCTGCATATACTGTCTCATAAAAAAGATCGTCGACGGAGCTGCAATTGCAGGAATAATTAATGGTATGTATGTATCTGTCAAATGAAGTTTTAACATAAACCGGTAAAAACCGATAATCGAAATTGTATTCGGCACGATCATAACAGCCATAATAAATGCCCATGCGGCCTTTTTCAGTTTAAAATCGTAAATCTGAATACCATAAGCGGTAAGGGTTGAAAAATATACGGTAAGGATGGTAGCTGGCACCGCAATCTTAAAGGAGTTTAACATCGCATGGAAAACAGTAAGTTGCATTCCGTTCTGCTTATCCATAAAATTTGCCCAGTTTGCAGCAAGATTTCCTCCCGGAAGAAGGGAAATTCCAGCCTTAATCGCTTCAGAGGTTCTCGTTGCATTTACAAACAGAATAATAAAAGGAAGTAAGCTGATGATACAGAGCAAAATACATACAAGTTCTTTTAAAGTACGTTCAATCAGCATTCTGCGGTGGTAACTTTTATCGTCAATTGATTTTGCAATTCTTGCCATTTTTAGTTACCTCCTTTCAAAGCTTTCTGTTGCCTGCGATATTCTCTTTGCTGTTTGCGAATCTGCTTTTCCGCAAGCTTTTCATCCTTATCTCCCATAGAAACAAACAGGCAGATACTGATAATCAGAGTAATAATAAACATCATCACGGAAATTGCTGCGGCACGACCGACATCCGTGTTGTAAAGTCTCATGATATACATACTCATGGTCGTCGTAGAATCAGCCGGTCCACCAGACATGGATGATCCGTTTACATTAAACAGAGACGGAATATCGTACATCTGAATACCACCGACCGCGGATGTTACCAGGGTAAACAGCAGAATCGGTTTCAACAGAGGAAGCGTAATCTTAAAGAAGGTTTGCGCGCCATTGGCTCCATCAATTTCCGCAGCCTCGTACAGCGAAGGATTGATACCCATCATGCCCGCAATAAGAATCAGGGTTGTATTTCCGTACCACATCCAGAAAAGGATGAAGGAAATCAGTCCACGTGTCGTTCCAACATAGTCAAAGAAGTTGTAATCTGCAGAAAGTATTCCTATTTTCTTCAGAAGCATGGTAATCGGGCCATACTGAGAAAATAAACTAGCAAATAATACAGAAATGGATGCTGCCGTGATAATATTCGGCATGTATGTCATAATCTTAATTGCACCGCGTCCCCGCACCTTTACCTGCTCATTGGTTAACCATGCTGCAAGAAGCAGGGAAAGCAAAATCTGTGGAATGAATCCTCCTATCCACATAATGAGTGTATTTTTTAAGTACAAAAGGAAATACGGAGTCTCCCCTTCCATCAGTCCAAGGAGCATCTTAAAATTGTCCAATCCGCAGAAGGCAATTGTTTCCTTCAGATTTCTTTTCTGATAGCTGAATGCACTCCAATAAAATGTATTAATCAGCGGATAAAGCTGAAAGATAAAATACACAAGAAAGAACGGCAGAATAAACAAATATCCATATTTCTCATAAGAAACAGTTTTCCGTTTGTTTGACGAATTCCTCTTTGCCATTTTCATACCTCCAAATCATTCTAACCGGCACCCTTTCGGAAGCCGATTTCTGATTCAAAGAAAGCTTCCTAAAATCAGAAATCGGCTCCCTCCCTTATGGAGAGGGAGCCAGATATTTCTACCTGTAATTTTTTTACTGAATGTTCAAGTAAGAATAGGTATCATGGATATATGAAACAAGACCGTTGATAGCTGCATCATAATCTCCATCTTCAATGTACTGCTTAATGTACTGTGAAATATTATCATTGATTGCCTTATCTTCTGCTCGAACAATAGAAGTATCAAGGTTCATTCCTGCAAGAATTTCTGAATATACCTCAAGATAATTCTGGCTGTTCATGATTCCTCTTCCGGAAGCAAGGTTCTGTGCGGTCTCATCTGATTCAGCCTTTGAGTACTCAAGAAGAGCTGCATTTGCATCTGCACTGTTTACAAAGTCGCAGTTAAACTTAGCGATTGCCTGAATGGATTCAGAGTCGCAGGTAAAGAATTTGATAATGGTTGCTGCAAGCTCCGGATCAGAGCATTCGCTTGTAGCAGCAAGACCAGTTCCGCCCCAGTAGAATGACTGTGGTCCAGGAATTGTAATACACTGTCCTTCCCATGTTGATGATAAGCACCAATACTGGAACCAAGGACATCCGGTGTATGCAAGTGCTGCATTGGAATCAACTCCGTCACCATCCATCATAGAATACCAGTCACCCTGCCACTGAGTAGTATTAAAGGTCCACTCGTTGTCATAGAAGAGCTTAGCTTCCTCAAAGTAAGCCTTAACCTGGTCATCCACTACGATGTTATCATTTGCATCATACCATCCGCTCTTACGGTTGTTCATGAAAACTCTATTCAAATCATCCCATCCGGAAAGCAAACGGCAAGCTCCGTTTGAAGCCTCTGATACCTTTGCTGCTGTAGCCTCAACATCTTTCCATGTAGCAAACATAGCCTGTAACTCATCCGGGTCTGTTGTTCCAAGGTACTTCTCACAAAGATCTGCTCTTAAGCACCATGCACCAGGAGTTGCCTGCCAGAAGGATGCGTACATTGCATCTGCACTTCCGGAACCATCTTCAGAACATACCACTCTGTTGAACTGATACTGGCTTGCAACATCTGCATCAGTAATTCCCATATCTGCCATAGAAAGTAATGCACCTGACTGTACATACTTCTGTACATAGTCAATTTCAAGTCCCATCAGATCCGGATACAGCTTGTTGCTCGGATCCTCCAGTAATGCGTCAATCTGTGTCTGATAATAATCAGATCCACCGGAGTTTACAAATACGATTCTTGAATATGCATCCGGATTTGCCTCAGCAAATGGTCCGTCAAGAATTTTCTTAATATCGTCATTCCATCCCCAAACTACAAATGCATCCGAAGCGTCGATATCACCGGTAATGGTGTTGGTATCTTCTGCCTCTGCTGCCTCTGTTGCTGGTGTGTCTGCAGTTCCGTCTGATGTTGTTTCTCCTGCAGATGCTGCCTCACTTCCTGCCGGAGCTGCTACGTTATCGCTTCCACATCCTGCAAGCAGGCTTGCTGCCATTGTTGCACACATAAGTGCGCTTACGATTTTCTTTTTCATTGAAAAATCTCCTCCCTTTTCTTTTTACTGCCCTTGGCAGTTGAAAACTTAAGTTATTGATTGATCCGGCCAACGGACTGTCCTTTGACCAGAGTTCCCTCGACTGCCACCCGTTCAACAAGTGTCGTCTTCGGTTTTTCTATAATACGAATCAGTCGGTTTGCAGCTTCTTTGCCGATCTGATCTGTATTCTGTTTAATAGTGGTAAGTGTCGGATATAACAATTCGGAAAACTTTGTTCCATCATACCCCACTACCGAAATGTCATCCGGGATCCGAAGTCCCAAATCTCTTATTGCATTCAGTCCTCCGATCAACGCCGTGTCATCCGGATACATAATACAGGTTGGTGGATTGCTTAAATTCAAAAGCTCCTTCGTGTATTTTTCACAGGGTTCCGCTTCCAGGTAATACGCCTCTTTTACGTATTCCTCCGGTACATCAATTCCCTGTTCGTCCAGTGCCTGGTAAAAGGCTGCCATTCTTTCTTTTGTAACGTATGAATGATTTTGTCCATGTATGTATGCAATCCTGCGGTGTCCCATTTTTGTAATGTAACGAAGCAGGTCATTCATTCCCTGTACGTTATTCGAACTGACTGAGGAGCAATTGTAATGAACATAGTCGATGGTGACAATCGGAAGATCACTGTTCATCAGCTCAATTACTTCCGGAGTTGTAAAAATTGCACTTACAATAACCACTCCATCGAAATTTCGGTACCTGCAATGCTCCAGATAGGACATCTTTCCTTCTGTTCTGTTCGTATTAATAAAGGTAATGTCATATCCTAACTGTTCAGCCTGACTCTTAAATCCCTGCAGTACACCGGAGAAGTATTCATGCTTAAGTCCTGCCCCTGCCTCTTCCATATATAAAACGCCAAGGTTTTTTGACTGATTTGTCTTCAACGCTCTTGCGGCGGCATTGGGGAAATATCCCAGTTCATCAGCTGTTCTCTTGATGCGTTCCTTCGTCTCCGCGCTGATATCACTTTGATCTCGTAACGCCTTGCTGACAGTTGCTATGGATACGCCGCATGCAGCAGCAATATCTTTAATTGAGACCATTTGTTACTCCCTTTTATCCTTTTTGCAAATCACTGCTTGTTCATTTCGAAGCGATTTACTTAATCGTTTTCGTAAGCTAAGAATACCCCATTGTGTACCTGTTTTCAACCCTCTTTTTTGCATTTCGTCCAAATATACATTTTCTTTTTCTATTTTTTGTGCACTTTTCATATATTTTTTCGTTTTCGAGTAAACGTTTTCGTCCTCAGTATAACTTTAGTACTATTTTTCGCTGATTTTATCAAAATATAGAGTTTGTCAAAAAAGCCACTGCATTTTTGTACATTTTGCCAAAAGCTCCTATTTTTCAATGTTTTTGCTTGATTTTTCTTTCTTTAACAATTATACTCAACCTCGAAAACAATTGCCTTAAACGTTTTCGAACAAAACAGAAAACAGTTTAGTTTTAAGATAATTAGGAGGTTACTTATGAAATTCGGACATTTTGATGACGCCAACAAAGAATACGTCATTACTTCTCCAAAGACTCCACTTCCCTGGATCAACTACTTAGGATGTGAAAACTTCTTTTCTCTTGTTTCCAACACCTGTGGTGGATATAGTTTTTATAAGGATGCAAAGCTGTTGCGTCTGACCCGCTATCGTTATAATAATGTGCCTTATGACAGCAACGGCCATTACTACTACATAAACGAAGCAGGGACCATCTGGAATCCGGGATGGATGCCGTCAAAAACCGAGCTTGACAGTTATGAGTGCCGTCACGGAATGGGTTATTCCGTATTTACCGGTGTAAAGAACGGATTAAAAGCAGAGCTTACCGATTTTGTTCCGATGGGGGACACCTGCGAAGTCAATAAGCTTACGCTTACAAATGAAAGTAACACAGCCAAAGAATTCAGTGTTTTTTCTTATGTAGAATTCTGTCTTTGGAATGCAATGGACGATATGACCAACTTCCAGCGCAACTTTTCTACCGGCGAAGTAGAGATTCATGGGGATGGTTCCCAGCTCTATCACAAGACTGAATACCGTGAGCGCCGCAACCACTATGCAGTATATGCAGTAAACGCCGGAGTTTCCGGTTTTGATACTGACCGGGATTCCTTCCTTGGCGCATACGGGGAAAACAGCGCTCCGGAAGTTGTTGTAAATGCAAAATCCAAAAATTCCGTTGCAAGCGGATGGGCACCGATCGGTTCCCATCACCTTAAAGTTTCCCTTGCTCCGGGTGAGAGTAAAACCTATGTTTTCGTATTGGGATATGTGGAAAATCCTGTTGCAGAGAAATGGGTCGGACGTCCGGAGGACGGTATAATCAACCGTACACCGGCAAACGCGATGTTAAGCAGATATGACACTACAGAAAAGGCAGATGCAGCACTTGCAGCATTGAAGGATTACTGGAACGATCTGCTTTCACACTTTACCGTATCCTCTTCCGAGGAGAAGCTGGACCGCATGGTAAATGTATGGCATCAGTATCAGTGCATGGTAACCTTCAACATGAGCCGTTCTGCCTCCTACTTTGAGTCAGGTATCGGCCGTGGAATGGGATTTAGAGATTCCTGTCAGGATCTTTTAGGCTTTGTTCACCTGATTCCGGATCGTGCAAGACAGCGTATTCTTGACATTGCCTCCACCCAGTTTGAAGATGGTTCCGCTTATCATCAGTATCAGCCTCTCACCAAAAAGGGAAATGCGGATATCGGAAGCGGATTTAACGACGATCCATTGTGGCTCATTGCAGGAACCGCAGCCTATATTAAAGAGACTGGTGATTACAGCATCCTGGATGAAATTACACCTTATGATAATGATGAATCCAAAGCAACAGACTTCATGGAGCATTTAAGACGTTCCTTCAACTATACCATCAACCATCTTGGTCCTCATGGTCTTCCGCAGATTGGACGTGCAGACTGGAACGACTGCCTGAACTTAAACTGCTTCTCAGAAGAGCCCGGAGAATCCTTCCAGACCTTTGGCCCATCGGAAGGACCGAATGCAGAATCTGTATTCATCGCCGGTATGTTTGTAAGATACGGAAAAGATTACGTAGAAATCTGCAAGCATCGTGGACTTCTTGACGAAGCCAAAAAAGCAGAAGAAGAAATCAAAAAGATGGAAGCCACCGTACTTGACGCCGGTTGGGACGGAGAATGGTTCCTTCGTGCATACGACCACTATAAGAATAAGATTGGTTCAAAAGAATGTGAGGACGGAAAGATTTTCATTGAACCACAGGGCTTCTGCGTAATGGCAGAAATCGGTTTAAAGGAAGGCAACTGCTTAAAGGCAATGCAGTCTGTAGAGAAATACTTAGACACGGAATATGGTATTGTTCTTCTTCAGCCGCCTTATCACAGATATCATGTTGAGCTCGGAGAAATCTCTTCTTATCCACCGGGATATAAAGAGAATGCCGGAATCTTCTGTCACAACAATCCCTGGATTTCTATCGCAGAGACCGTTGTTGGCCGTGGCGACAGAGCATGGCAGGTTTACACCCGTACATGTCCTGCTTACATCGAAGACATCAGCGAGATTCACCGCACCGAGCCATATGTTTACTCACAGATGATTGCCGGAAAGGACGCTCCGAATTTCGGTGAGGCTAAGAACAGCTGGCTGACCGGAACTGCGGCATGGACGTTCCTTGATGTATCGCAGTATATCTTAGGTATCCGCCCGGATTACGATGGACTTCTCATCGATCCATGTATCCCGACTAAGCTGGATGGTTTTGATGCCAAACGTGATTTCCGAGGCGTAACCTACCGGATCAGCGTAAAGAACCCGGAGCATGTAGAAAAGGGAATTAAGAAGCTTATTGTAAATGGAACCGAAGTAGCCGGCAACCTCATTCCGCTTGATCTTGTAAGCGGTTCCGAAGTTACCGTTGAAGCAATTATGGGTTAATCAATCTTGCTATTTAACCTATTTTACATACTTTACTTGACAAACTCACTAATCATGGCTTCATAAGTCAAAAATTCTTTGCAATAAAAAGCAGGCTGGATTGTTTTCACATCCAGCCTGTCTTATTGCTTTTAGTTCAGCATTCTTATCCTGTTTTCTGGTATATAACTTTTTCTCTGCCTCTACATACTAATATTTATTTTTCTGGTCTCTGGTATGTAGCTTTTTCTTCCTCTACATACCAATTTTTATTTCCCTAATCTCTCGTATGCAGCTTTTCTCTACCCCTACATACCAATTTTTATTTTCCTAATCTCTCGTATGCAGCTTTTCTCTACCCCTACATACCAATCTACATTTTTCCACTTTCTGGTATGTATTTTCATTTCTTTTTATTACAAACTGCCTCTCCTAATACATACAAGATTTCTTTTTTTCATTTTCTGGTATGTAGCCTTACTCTACCACTACCTACCGCTTCTCCATCTTCACTTTTTTTGTATGCATCATACCCATTTTCATACATACCTTACGATTAATTTCATTGATACCGTATGCATTCACCTTTCAAACAAGCTCACTGAATAGATTTATCCCTTTTCGAATTCATATTCCTTAGAATGAATTTTGCTATTTGAATCAGAACGTTTAAAAAGCGTCGGTACT
>JBJENM010000130.1:0-1874 GCA_051880175.1 Agathobacter sp.
CCGGGTGGATTCAGGACTTGCACCTGTTGGAAACGTGCGCCGCTAGGCGCACTTTAAAAAGTACCCGGCATAG
Source organism: Agathobacter sp. (assembly GCA_051880175.1). GTDB lineage: Bacteria > Bacillota > Clostridia > Lachnospirales > Lachnospiraceae > Roseburia. Next base: position 74 of record JBJENM010000130.1, read on the forward strand.
GTTGTATGCCGGGTACTTTTTTCGCTTTTCATTCATCTTTTCACGAATATGTGTCTATTGAATGAATCTTGCTATTCCAATCAGAACGTTTAAAAAGCGCCTTCTGCTTCATGCTTGATTGGCGAATTGTACAATTTCGCCGGCTGATTTTCTTTCCGTACCTAAAATCTTTGAAAAAAACCGCATTTTAAACGATTTTTGAGGTCGATTGTATGATTTCGCCAGATAAATTTTAGCCTGTACCTAAGAAATTGCAAATATCTAGGTATACAGCGAAATCAGCTCTTCAAAATAATACAATTCCAATGAAAAATCCGCAATTCGAAGCTGTTTTTCAAGAATTTTAGGTATGTGACGATTTTTCACCTCAAATCTTGCCAAATTCCACAATTCTGATTGGTTTATGCAAATTCATTCGAGAACACAATTCTGATTCATATATGCAAATTCATGCACGAACACATTTCCGAAATGGGACTGAAATAATTATCCTCTTTTCCAGAAATATGCGCTGTAAGCCGGAAGCTCCATTCCGCCATCGAAATTCATTTCTTCCCCTGAAATCAAATCAATCAGCTTATTGCTTCCCGCATCAAACCTGCATCCGAATGGGGTGTCAGCGGCATTGATTGCAACAAACACCTTTTCTCCTTCCCATTCTCTTGAGAAAATGCACTGTCCATTGGTAAGAACCACTGAACGGAAATCCCCATAGCATAGCGCTTTCGAAGCTTTCTTTGCCTCTGCAAGCTTTCCGATCCATTCGGTAAGCTCATTATCTATCGGTTCCTCGTAGCTCAATCGAAGGGACGGATCGCCCTCTTCCTTTCGACCGGTTGCTCCCCATTCGCTTCCGTAATATACACACGGAATGCCCGGCATGCCAAAGGCAACGGCATAAATCAGCGGAAGGTGCTTTGGATTACTTAAAATACTCGCCACTCTTGTTACATCATGATTGTCTACAAAAGAAAGAAGATGCTTTCCTCTGTAGAGGGTCCACTGCTCCGGTCCAAACTGACGCAGTAAGGAATGATTGATTTCAAACATATTCATGGAATTAAAGCTGGAATAAAGGCCCTTGTAGCACTCGTAATTGGTCACCGAATGCAGCATGGAATCATTCATGATCTGATTGTAATCTCCATGGAGGGTCTCTCCTACCAAAAAGAAGTCCGGCTTTAGTCCATCGCAGAACTCACGAAGTCGTCTTAAGAAATCATGATCCAGAAGATATGCCACATCAAGGCGAAGTCCATCAATATCGAATTCCTCTACCCATCCGCGGATCGCAGAAAAAATATGCTGAACAACCTCTTCGTTTTTCAGGTTCAGCTTTACAAGATCGTAATTTCCTTCCCAGCCCTCATACCACAGGCCGTCATTATAATTGGAATTTCCGTCAAATGCGATTCTGCCAAACCAGTTAACATACGGAGACCTTTCTCTATTTTTTAAGACATCCTCAAATGCCCAAAAGCCTCTCCCCACATGATTAAACACACCATCAAGCACCACTTTGATATCATTGTCATGAAGATTCTTACAAACCTCTGCAAAATCCTCATTTGTTCCAAGTCTCCGATCGATCTTTGTATAATCTCTGGTATTATATCCATGAGTATCCGATTCAAATACCGGCGAAAAATAGATTGCATTCGCTCCGGTCTTTTTAATATGACTGATCCAGTCATTTACTTTCCGGATTCTATGCTCCAGCTTCCCATCATTTTCAAAGGGTGCCTCACAGAATCCCAATGGATAAATTTGATAAAATACGCTTTCGTATGCCCACATAACA
>JBJENM010000131.1:0-8125 GCA_051880175.1 Agathobacter sp.
TAAACAAACTTAATATAGCTGGAAGATGAATTTACACACAAATATGGACTTGACTCTCCTTGGGGTAATAACGATTCTTTCTAAACAAATATCCACTATTGTACCGCAAAATTGTCAAATAGAAAAGATAATGAGACATTTTTATCATGGAAAGAGGAAAACTATCCCGAAAACTATCCTACTAGAAAGGACTTTGAATGCTTAAAATATAATTGATCTTGTAATCTTGGATTATTCAAGACGTAGCCGTGAATAATCTAGGCTAATTATGGGTGAAATATGATCCGGAATGCAGTCTCATTTTAGAAATGTGATGCGAAACCAAGCGTAGGAAAGGAGTATAGACGCGAATATGAAACAAATGAAAAAGTTAAAAGGATTGGTGGGAATGCTATTGGCCCTTATTATGGTATTTCAGATTCCCCTGGGAATGGCAAGGGCAGAGGATACTTCAGACCCGACAAAGTTCTTTGTAAGCTTCGAAGGTATGGAAGAAGGTATGGGAATTCGGGTTGCATATTCCTATAATGGAAATGACTGGATATATCCGATAGAAGGCACGAATGGTGAGCAATTTAAAACGCTTGGAACGAGTGATATATGGCTCGATGAAGGTTTTGGTAGCTATGTTTATGATTGTCCTTTCCAATTGAAAAATCCTACTGGAGTTCAGGTTACCGTAAAAATTGAGGTGAATTCAGGCAGTACATCAAAGGTACTTAACGGACCATACGACATGGAAACTTGCATTGATAATCAGTGGACAATAGACGATACTTCCTTCGAATATCAATATACAGATTATACGAATTTTGCATGTGGCTCTCACTATATTCACTTTGCTATGAGCTACAAAAATGCCGGTAAAAAAGCAATTGTTGATGAGGTAAACGATTACCTATATGCATATAGCGAGGGTGTCAATTGGAATAATGATGCTGGTGGTTCTATGGATGCCGATGATATTAAATATGCATTAGCCAGTGAATTGTATGTACGATTTATCAATCCGCCGTTGTATGATGACTTTGGTATTCACCTTCCTGACGGAGGCACCCCGGGAGTCGATGACCAGGGAGTTGAGGAATTGGCAAGAAGAATTACGTTAAATGGTAATGGCCAAATTACAGCAAAAAAGGGGGATGACACTGAAGTCGACCTTACACAATATACCGCAACCATTAACTGGGGTGTGGATGAAACGAATGGTTCTCCAGTAACAAGTGTAATTCCTGTATACGCAATACCTTCCTCTTATAATAGTAATAATCCGATTCTAATCTGCACCAAATTTGATAAAGGGAATGGAACCTGTGAAGCAGGCTCCCTGTATATCAGAGAAAATAGAGATGTGAAAGAATTCTCGTCTTCTACCGTAGCAGATGGACAAAGCGAGGAGAAAGATGCGGGGCTTCTTGTTTTAGCGGATTATAGCAATGTGGTTGCCGGAGGAAATGGTTTTCTGACGACGCCAATGAATACCGATGGTATGTATTCCTTTAATGCTTATCACATGGATTGGGCATCAAGAAATTTCAATGGTAAAGTTAATGTCCGTGTCATGAAACCGGGAAATGATTATGTGGTGATTCATGGTAGTGGTGAAACGCATAAGGTAGATGGAATGGGCCTTAATGCAAGTGCAACAGATACCATCTGGGAAACCGGTAATAGATGTACAGCAAGAGTATATGTGGGATCTTCCACCCTTACCCTGATGCCGGTGGAAAATGGAATTGTTTCAAATAATGAGAATGAGACCAAGATTGCTAGCGTTGAACTGCTTGATCCAAGTATGAAGGATGGTGTGACCATTACTCAAAATGGCGAGAATTTTGATTTAGGATTTGAATCTAACTTCTATGATTCTGTGCCTCTAAAAATTACATATGCGAACGGAGAAAGCAAAGAATTAACCATTGAGCGTATTGGTCTGGTCATTAATTATTTTTATTTAGAGGATCGTGGTCCAGGAGAGTTTGAAGGAGAAATAGAATATGATTGCAAACCGGGTTCTCGCCTTACATTCAATTACGATTATGAAGCAGGAGAGCAGATTATCGTTTATGCAACCTATTATCATCCGACCAATGATCCGACCGGTAACTCAGGAGCTGCCATTTTACATTTGAAGTATGATGATGGTAGAGAGGTATTTATGGAATCCAATGCAGGAAATGAATGGACAAATGGAAACGGATACCTTGGTTTAGGTGACGGTGGCGTGGCAACGACAACATTCTTCATTGATTTTGTGAGAGCAGGAAATGGATCAAGTAATACAACAACCTCCATTCCGGGATTCTACGCAACGGTATTGAATGCCGGTTACAATGATGCGAACACCTATGGAGGAACCCAGATTGGTTCCGGCCTTGGAGTTTACTGGGATGGCGAGATTTCTTTTGTCACGAGATAGGATTTATGTGGAATATTATTTTACTTAGAAGGGAAGATTTGATTCATAATGAAAATTCATAAAAACAAATTAAAAATTGTACTTTCCGTTCTTTTGTGTCTGGCAATACTTTGGGGCAATGGAATGGTAAGTTATGCTGCTGGTGAAACTGTTACCATCACTTCCGCTAGTGCATCCACCACAACTGTTACGGTAGCCGGTGATACACTTGCGGCAGCCGTTATGGTTCAAATTCGAGACGCTTCAGATGTTATCGTTGCGATGCAATCCTTTGGAACGCTGGATGACAAATTCTCCGGAAGTATCACCGGACTTTCGCTGACAGCAGGGGCATCCTATACGGTATATGTTGCAGATTACGAAGGTGGAACCTGGTCAACAACAGATGTTGTTGCGGTTGCACCACCAGCAGCTGCTAGCGCTGGAACAGAAAATACAGCAACAGGAAGTGCGACAACAGCAGCAACCGCTACAGCATCAACAGAAGCTGTGACTTCCACGGCTCCGGTGGAATCAGTACAGACAGAAGCTCCAAAGTCTCCAAAAACAGGAGATAATTCAGGAGTGTTATACGGATGCGTGTTTGTTATGGGGATTGTATTATTTAGAAGATATATGCTGTACAGGCAAAAATAAGATAAGACAATAATAAAGCGAGTCTAAAATGGACATATTTTGATTGAAAAAGCAATCGAAATATGTCCATTTTTTATGTCATGTGTTACAATGTGCATAACAATGCAAATAAAGCACAGGAAGAGCAGGTCATCGATGGAAAACTTTAATTTGGGCGAGAGTAATAAGGCGGGAGTAAAACATACTGATACGGAGAAAGAGAACAGGCAGCAGGAACTGAGTATGTCTGTTTCACCTATTTGTGAGAAAAATGGACAAAAGACAGCCTATGTTTCCTTTTCCGATGGGAATAGATCGGCGGAGGGGGAAATCCCGGATTGTAAAATTACAAAGAATAATGGTTTTGATGAGGGGGAAGTTGCACAACTGGAGCTTTATATGAAGGGGAATCTTATGATGCTGAAGAAAATGGCTTCCAGTGTGAATGTGTTTGATGCATTTATGGGAAAGGATCGTTAAAAGGAGATTACGAAATCATGGCAGAGGAATTTAATGAATACGTGACATTTTCTGTTACCACAAGTGATGGGACAGAAGCAGAAATGGCGGTAGTCGATGAGTTTGAATTTGAGCATAAGAATTATGTTGCCGCAGCAAGAATCAAAGAAGACACGATAAATGAAGATGAACTGTATATTTATCGTGTGAAAGAGACCGAGGATGGCTTTGAGGTAGAGAAAATCAAAAGTCAGGTTGAGTATGAAAGAATTGCGAGAGCATATATGGAGATAGAATAGTTGACTTCAATACTGTATTGCACATTCACATTTTGCCGAATTGTGTGGAAACGACTGCCTGATTGCGCAGTATGCCTAAAAAATATGAAAAAAGCTTGAAAAATGCCTTGGAATGAGGCTGATTGTATGATTTGACCGGTAAAAAAATGGCTCACACCTAAAATTTAAAGATTCTTAGGTATGAGCCATTTTTTAATAGTTAAAATCAGAAAAAAATAAAAAAAATCTTTTGATTTGGCCTCTTTTTCCATGGACTTTAGGTAGTAGAAAACAAGGATAAGCCTAAATCATACAATTCTTATGCAAGCGCAAGTGCAACCTCCATCATCTGCGTAAAACTGGTCTGCCGTTCTTCTGCGGTGGTGTCGCTTGCTTCTTCATCGCCATCGGAGATGGTTAAAATGCAGAGGGCATTTGCACCGGCAGCAGCGGCATTGGAATAGAGCGCGGCTGCTTCCATTTCAACGGCAAGCACGCCCATTTCCGGCCAGGTTTTTCCGCATGGAACATTGACAGAATAGAACATATCACTGGAAAGAACATTTCCCACATGGTAGGTGTATCCTTTTTCCTTCGCAACGGCAACGGCTTTTTCCAAAAGCTCGTAGCTTGCAATCGGAGCAAAGGAGCCCGGCAGTCCGAAAAGTGCCGGATAGTTGCTGGTACTGCAGGCTGCCTGGGCAAATACCATCTCCCGGACGTGAACATCCTTCTGCATGGTTCCGGCGGTTCCAACACGGATTAAGTTTTTGCAGCCGTAGATATTCATCAGCTCATAGCTGTAGATTCCGATGGATGGGCAACCCATACCTGTCCCCATTACAGATACGCGTTTTCCGTTGTAATAGCCGGTAAATCCTAACATATTTCTTGTACTGTTGAATTGTTTTACATCGGTAAGAAAATTGTCCGCAATGAACTTTGCACGAAGCGGATCGCCGGGAAGAAGTACCGTTTCTGCAATCTCGCCAACCTGTGCTTCAATGTGCGGTGTAGGTGCTTTTAAATCTGGCATAAAAATACCTCTCTTTCCTGTGGATTGATATCCTCATTCTATGGTATAATCAGAAAAAAAACAAGAGGGAGTAACGATGGGAGTACGAGTAATTGATGTGCATCAGAGCGTGTATGCAGCCAATGATGAGCTGGCTAAAGACACCCGTGCGCAATTGAAAAAAGACAAGACCTTTATGGTCAATCTTATGGCGTCCCCGGGAGCAGGAAAGACCACTACACTGCTTCGTACCATTGAAGAGTTGAAGGGAATTTATAAGATTGGAATTATGGAAGCGGACATTGCAGCCACAGTGGATGCAGAGCGTATGCAGGCGGCAGGAGTGGATTCCATTCAGGTACATACCGGCGGGGAATGTGCCATGGATGCACAGATGACCAGACAGGCCATGATAGAGTTTAATACAGCGCAGTATGATCTTTTATTTTTGGAAAATGTGGGAAATCTGGTCTGCCCGGCGGAGACGGATACCGGTGCCTCGAAAAAGGTTGCAATCCTTTCCTATCCGGAAGGGGATGACAAGCCTTTAAAATATCCGCTGATGTTTGAGGTCTGTGACGCGGTATTAATTAATAAGATTGATACAAGGGATTATTTCCCCTTTGACGATGCTGCCGTTGTGGAGCGCATCCATAAATTGAATCCGAATTCCCGGATTTTCTTTGTGTCTGCAAGAACAGGAGAAGGCTTTGACGGGTGGATTTCGTGGCTAAAAAAGAATATTGAGGAGTGGAATGCTTAATTTTTGCCAAGGCAGAAATTGAAACAGAAGAAAAGTTATGAATGATAAAAAACGAATATTTTTTGAACTTATCATGCTGACCCTGGCAACCGTTGTGCTGGATGTTGGTGTATATTTCTTTAAATTTCCGAATAATTTTTCCTTCGGAGGAGTGACAGGTGTATCGGTTATTTTAAGCAAATTGTTTTCACTCAGCAGCGCCACCTACAACCTGATTATCAATATGGCGCTGTTGCTGCTTGGATTTATTTTTCTAAGCAAGGGCTTTGGCATAAAAACCGTTTACATTAGTGTGCTTTCCTCTTTGCTCTTAAGTGCAATGGAACATTTTATTCCGATGGATGGACCGCTTACGGATGAGCCGGTGCTGGAATTGATTTTTGCGATTGTACTTCCGGCGGTAAGTGCAGCCATCATGTTCAATCTGAATGCTTCCGGCGGCGGTACGGATATCATTGCCATGATCCTTCGAAAATACACCACCTTTGATATCGGAACCGCGCTTTTTATGGTGGATCTGGGAATTGTAGTTGCAGCGTGCTTTGTATTTGATGTAAAGACGGCATTGTTTTCCTTTGTGGGACTCATGGCAAAGACCCTGGTTGTGGATACCACCATTGAAAATGTAAACCTCTGCAAATATTTTACAATCATAACCAATCAGCCTCAGGATATTCTGGATTTCATTCACGATGAATTGGGAAAAGGCGCTACGATTTTTGAGGCAAAGGGGTCTTACACAAATCAGCAGAAATATGTAATCTTTACGGTATTAAAGCGTGGGCAGGCGGTGCAACTCCGCAATTACATAAAGCTGAACCATACCAAGGACACGTTTTTGATGATCACGAACTCCAGCGAGATTATCGGAAAAGGATTCCGGGGATTAAATTAGAAAATTTCATTTTAGAATTGTGTTCCCGAATGAATTTGCATATTTGAATCTGAACCCGGTTTCGCTTGTAAAAAGCGTAGCGGTACTAAATTCGCAATAAATTGCTCATTAAGTGCCGACGCTTTTTAAACGTTCTGATTCAAATAGCAAAATTCATTTCGAGAAACACAATTCTGAAATGGGATGTTAGAAATGTACGAAAAAAGGAGTAACAGAGAAATGAAATTTATATCATGGAATGTAAATGGCATAAGAGCCTGTGTGGAAAAGAATTTTATGGAGAGCTTTGAAGACTTGGATGCGGATATCTTCTGCCTTCAGGAGACAAAGCTTCAGGAAGGACAGATCAATCTGGAACTTCCGGGATACCATCAGTACTGGAATTATGCCGAGAAAAAGGGCTACAGCGGAACCGCAATTTTTACCAGGAAGGAACCGATTTCGGTAAGCTATGGACTTGGAATCGAGGAGCACGACAAAGAAGGCCGTGTAATTACTCTGGAGTTTGAAGAGTTTTACTTCATGACCGTCTATACCCCAAACTCCCAGAATGAACTGGCAAGACTTTCCTACCGGATGGAATGGGAGGATGCCTTCCGGGCTTATGTAAAGAAGCTGGATGAGAAAAAGCCGGTGGTGTTCTGCGGGGATTTGAATGTGGCGCATCAGGAAATCGACCTTAAGAATCCAAAGACTAACCGGATGAATGCAGGATTTACGGATGAAGAGCGAGGGAAAATGACAGAGCTTTTAGATGCCGGTTTTATTGATACATTCCGCTACTTTTATCCGGAGAAGAAGGATATCTATTCCTGGTGGTCTTACCGGTTTAAGGCAAGAGAAAAGAATGCCGGATGGAGAATCGATTATTTTATCGTATCGAAGCGATTGGAAAACTGCTTAAAGGACGCTTCCATTCATACGGAAATTTTCGGCTCGGATCATTGCCCGGTAGAATTAGTGCTGGAATTCTAGATAGACTTTTTACAAGCGAGAGCGGGGTTTCGCTTCATGCTAGATTGGCAAATTGTATGATTTTGCCGGTTGATTTTCTTACAGTACCTAAAATCTTTGAAAAAAGCCACATTTTGAGCGCTTTTTATGGTCGATTGTATGTTTTCGCCGGATAAATTTTAGCCTGTACCTAAGAAATTGCAAATATCTAGGTATACAGCGAAATCAGCTCTTCAAAACATACAATTTGAGCGAAAAATCCGCAATTTGAAGCTGTTTTTCAAGGATTTTAGGTATACGATGATTATTACACCTCAAATCCAGACAAATTCCATAATTCTGATCATATTTGGTTTTTTCTTCCTTTTTCCTTTTGTGTGTCAATAAATGAATTTTGCTATTTGAATCAGAACGTTTAAAAAGCGTCGGCACTTAATGAGCAATTTATTGCGAATTTAGTACCGCTACGCTTTTTACAAGCGAAAGCGGGTTCAGATTCAAATATGCAAATTCATTTGGGGCACACAAATTTACGAACAAAAGTAAAAAAGTAGACATGATAAGGCTCTTTACTCATTCTGTTCTTTAACAGGTATGGGTAAAGAGCATTTTTTTGCATAAAAAAATAGATATGGAATAGAAATCCGCAAAATTGGGAAAATAGATATGTAAATCCCTTTTCGGAATTGTGTTCCTAAGAATGAATTTTGCTATTTGAATCAGAACG
>JBJENM010000132.1:0-7948 GCA_051880175.1 Agathobacter sp.
ATTCTATCCTTGTTTTCAATCAGGATTACGAACTTGTTTCGCAATTACCTATTATCTCTTTTGTTTACTCTCATTTCGGAATTGTGTTCCCGAGAATGAATTTTGCTATTTGAATCAGAACGTTTAAAAAGCGTCGGCACTTAATGAGCAAGTTCTTGCGAATTTAGTACCGCTACGCTTTTTACAAACGAAAGTGGCTTCTGATTCAAATATGCAAATTCATTCGGGAACACTTTTCCGAGATGGGAGTTTATTAATTTTTTTCCGGTATTTTGAAATCGCCTTCATCTTTGCATTTTTGTCGCTTTCGGAATGCAGACTCTTATAAAGAGCATATCTCTCCGGGGATAGAATCCCATTTAAAATAGCCTCCTTCACCGCGCATCCGGGCTCGGTATCATGCTTACAATCACGAAATCTGCAGCGCAGCTCCAGCTTGGCAATATCGGAAAAGGTCTCATCAATTCCCTCGTTTGCATCGCACATTCCAAGCTCCCGCATTCCCGGTGTATCAATGAGAACTGCGCCATTTTCCAGTTCAATCATCTGCCTGTAGGTAGTGGTGTGACGGCCTTTTGCATCCTCTTCCCGGATGCCTGCTGTCTTCATGATGTTTTCCCCTGCCAATGCATTTACCAGCGTAGATTTTCCGACTCCGGAGGACCCTAAAATTGCAATGGTTTTTCCAGGCTTTACATACTCCTTTAGCTCATCCGTTCCGATTCCATAAAGGGCACTTATCGTATGGACCCGCACCAGATCCGACAATCCTTCAATTTCCCTTACATATCGTCCGGGATTGCTGCACAGATCCACTTTTGTAAGAATCACTACCGGAATTCCGTTTCCCTGAAGCGTAATGGATACATACCTTGCAATCCGGTTGAAATTGTAATTATCATTTAAAGATGCCACGATAAACACATAATCAAAATTGGAAACCATGACCTGCTCCTGCATGTTCTTTACATATCCGATTGCATGCCCCGACTGGTCCGGTCTTTTTAAGATGCTGCTTCTTTCGCAAACGGAGGTGATTATGGAATCTCCCAGCGGATTGTATGAAAATGTAACATAGTCTCCCACCACCGGCAGTTCCCGGCCTTCTCTGAAAAAGGTTCCTTTCAGTTTTGCAGATAATTCCTGCTCCCAGAAACGGATAAAGTAGGTATTCTTCTGTATCTGACAGATACGTCCCAGCCTTTCCTCATGAAGCCACTGGCAGGATAATTGTAACGGTTTATGATAAGGGAATTGTGCCGTGAAGGTCTCTAAAGCTTCCTTTTCATTACAGGTCTCAAAGATCTCATCCTCATAGAACCTGCCATGAATTTTAGAAAATTTTTCCTCATCAAGAGGATATGCCATAAAAGCGTCAAAATTTCCTCCATCACTTGTTGTGATTCCGAAATGGTCACAGGTCACAAAGCCATGCTTCGGATAGTAATCCGGTTCTCCAAAGATGATGATACCTGCATATCCTGCCTCCCTTGCCAAAGGAATCGTCTCTTTAAGAAGTCTTCCTCCTACACCCTTGTTGTGGAAGGTTGGCTCCACACATAAGGGGCCAAAGGTCAGTACCTCATGAACGGTATCCCCATCCACCACCTTTGCCTTGGAATACATAATCGTTCCGACTATTTTTCCGTCGCATTCCGCTACTCTGCTAAGCTCCGGCAGAAAACAGGTGGCGTCTCTTAATATATGAACCAGTAAATGCTCGCTGCAGCCCGGTCCGTGAATGTTCCAGAATGCCCGAAGTGCCATATACTCTGTGTTCTTATAATCTTCTTTTGTCTCTTTTCGTATTATGATATTTTTCATTGAATGATCTCCCATATTCTAAAATTAATTTGATAAAATCTGTGCTGAATATGCAAGATACCCGAAGTGAAATAGATAAAAAAGACCTATAGTTCATAAAAAAAGCCGCAGCAAAATAAGCCACGGCGAAATAGACATCACATATACAAACTATAAATTAATATTTACAAACCGAGGTAATCAAGACATATTCAGTTTTTGCATTTTCTCTTCTTAATACAATCATCTTCTTACCTCTCTTTCTGAAATATTTGCAGGCATTTGTATGAAATCGAAAGCCTACCAACCGATGGAACAATATCTAAATAAATTTTAGTATAACAACCTGTTTATGTCAACACGAAATTTGCCATATAAGAGCAGTATTTCTCACTTTTTTTCTACCACCCGCATATCATACAGTGAGTTCAACACCTATAAAGGAGTCAGAGGATGACACCAAATTATATTACCTTATCCCTGGAAACGCACTTGTTCTTTGCCCGAATTATGAAAGAGCATGCGTTATTCCTGGAAGCAGGATTTCCCTGCAAAAATGATCTCTGGATAAAGCGCGCCGAATTTTTCAGACAGCAGTTTGAAGATTTGTTATCCGATGTCGTAACCATCAGCAACGGAAGAATCGGCTGCGAAATACTGGAATCCCATGAGCTTGCAACGGAATTTACCATAAGTGCAGAAAAGCAGACAGAGCTTCTAAGCGGAATTCCGATTAATACGGATCTTACCCGGATGCAGCAAAGCCTCCGGTGCATTCCCTGGATTGGAAACAACAACCAGATTGTTCATTTTGTGAATTCTGCTAACAGACGTTCTCTTCAATTGTTAGACGAACTGATCCGCTTCAAAGAGAGTATTCTAAACGAAGTCTCTGCGGCAAGACTCTTTACCACAAACTATCCGCTTCTCATTGGGCATATCATAAGAGAAGCAGAATTATACCGCACTACCATCGATAATCTCATACATGGTCAATATGTTTCCTACCAGATGCTCTGGGGAACAGAAAGTTTCTGGAATCAGATTATGATGGAGCATGCACTCTTTATCCGCGGGCTGCTTGATCCGTCTGAAGAAGAGCTGGTAAACATGGCAAATGATTTTGCCATCGATTATAGAAAGCTTCTGGATATGGCAAAGGAGCAGGATGATATTGCATCCGGAAGGCTGACCCAGGAAACCCTGGAGGAAACCTTAAAATACCGCGACTTTAAAGCGGCTGGTACAAAGGGCATTTTAGACAGCAATATTGCTTCCATCATACTCCCTCTGTTAGCCGACCATGTGCTGCGGGAAGCAAATCACTACATTCGCATTTTGCAGTACAGTCCCGCAAAGGAGGGTTAATACATGGAGCTTTGTAACTATTCCTGCCCAAATAAAACCCGCTATTATGAGATAGAGGCCATTCAGATTCCAATTGTTTACAACCATTTTGGAGACCACGATCCGGATGGTCTGCTTTATGTCTTAAAAAAAGATGCCGGGCGCATCCGGGATTGCGCCCTTTCAAATTTTCATCAGGAAATTCCCAAGCCCTGCGAAGAAGTAGTTCCCTTAGTCCTTCGCGCCAATGTCGGTGAAAAAATCGTCGTTACTTTTTCACACTCCTTAGACCGTCCCTTATCCATTCATGTGCAGGGACTCCAATATGATGTCCAGACCTCCGATGGTGCAAATGTAGGCTTTAACAGAGACACCACCACCCAGCACCGTATCGTCTACACCTGGTATGCCTCAAAGGAAGGAGTGTATCTCTTCCATGATATGGGAGATTCCACCGGAAACGAAAATGGTACAAATATACATGGATTGTTTGGTGCAATCATCGTGGAAGCCGCTGAGTCCAAATGGTTAGACCCTCAGACCGGAGAAGAACTGGAAAGCGGTCTGTTTGCAGACATATACCACCCTGCCAAACCTTCCTTCCGGGAGTATGCCGTATTTTTCCATGATGAGCTGGAGATAAAAAACAAGGATGGCAAACAGCCAACAGATCCCCACACCGGCCTTCCCTCCTCTACGACCGCTATCAGCTACCGTTCCGAACCGATGCGAAATCGCCTGCCCCTTTCCCATGATCATGCAGACACCGGAGAAGATATTTCCATGAGTTCCTGGGTTTATGGTGATCCGGCGCCGCCGATTCTGCGGGCCTATGCCGGTGATCCTTCAAAAATCCGTCTCATTCATGGGGGAGTGAAGGAAACACACGTATTCCATCTGCATAACCATCAATGGAGGCTGGAGGGAGATAATCCAAATTCCACCATTATTGATTCCATCTCCATCAGTCCCCAGGAATGCTACACCTTAGACATTCTTCATGGTGCCGGAAGTCTGAACCGGACGATTGGCGACGTTATTTTTCATTGCCATCTTTACCCACATTTCCATGAAGGAATGTGGACTCTGTGGCGCATCCATGACCGGTTAGAAGACGGAACAGGCACACTTCCTGACGGAACCTTAATTCCACCGCTTCTGCCATTAAAAGACCGGCCGGCTCCGCCTAAAAAGGATGCGTGCCATCCCGGATACCCGAATTTCATCCAGGGCACCTTTGGGGAACGCCCATTACAGCCGCCTCTTGGAATCGAAAACCCGGATGGAACGAATAAAATCGAGCCGACAGATCTGGAACGAGCAAATTTTGTGGAGGATTTTCACCCCGGCGCCCTCTACAGCGATACCTGCCCCTGCTGCACCGATGAGCATGTAAAGGTTTTCGAAATTGCGCTGGTTCAGGCGAAGGTTACCTATAACCGCTATGGCTGGCATGACCCCCAGGGAAGATTTTTCGTCCTAAAATCGGAATTGGAGCGTCATGGCGGGCTGGATGCCTATATCCAAAAGGTAGAATGCCAGAAAATTCACGTAGAGCCCCTGGTCATCCGGGCAAATGCCGGGGATTGTATTGAAATCCGCCTCACAAACCTGCTTCCGGAAATGCTGGAGGGAAGCCCCTTCCAAATGGAAACCATAACCGATATTGCGGGTTACCATATTCATTTAGTAAAGTTTGATACCATTGTATCCGATGGTGCGGCAAATGGCTGGAACAATATTGCAGGAGCAAGACAATATGAAACCTTAATCGAGCGCTTCTTTGCCAATACAGAACTCCATACGGTGTTTTTCCATGATCATCTTTACGCAAATTCCCATCAGCAGCACGGGGTATTCGGTGCGTTGATTGTGGAGGAGGCCGGAGCCACCTTCCATCATATCCGAACCGGAAAAGAGCTTGCTTTTGGAACCAAAGCGGTCATCCGGCGAAAAGACGGAACTGCTTTCCGTGAATTTGCACTTTTTGTCCATGATTTTGCGCTTCTGTTCGACAAGGACGGAAATGCACTAAACCCACCGGAAGTACCCGGTTCCCATGACGACCCGGGGGTTATGGGTATTAACTACCGCTGCGAGCCAATGCGGGAGCGTCTGAAGCATCATGACGATCCGGCATATGTTTTCAGTTC
Organism: Agathobacter sp.; assembly: GCA_051880175.1. Classification (GTDB taxonomy): domain Bacteria; phylum Bacillota; class Clostridia; order Lachnospirales; family Lachnospiraceae; genus Roseburia. The sequence continues at coordinate 5,304 of JBJENM010000132.1, forward strand.
TCTGATTCATAAGGACCCTGCAACACCGATTCTGGAAACCTACCCCGGCGATGAAATCATCCTTCGTCTGCTGGATGGCGCACACGAGGAACAGCATTCCTTTAATCTGACCGGATTGTCCTGGAAAAAGGAAATTACAGACGTCTTTTCTCCGGAGGTTGCCTCCCAGACACTCGGTATCTCGGAAGCCTTTAATATTCATATCCAAAAGGCATACCGCCCGGGAGATTATCTGTACTATTTTGGCGGAATTGATGATGTATGGCCTGGATTGTGGGGTATCCTTCGGGCATATAACCATGTAACCAGGCACTTAAAACCGATCTGCCCTCCACAGGATAGTCTGATTCCGCTGCCTCCATGCCCCACCAGAGAATCGGTCGTCCGAAAGTATGAAATTGCCGCTATCCAGCGGGATATTCCCTACAACCGGCATGGTGACCACGATCCGAACGGTCTTCTCTTTGTACCTTTAGAGGAAGCGGATGCTGCCCAAAAGAAAAATTATCAGCCAAAGCCGTTGATTCTGCGTGCTAACGCCGGAGACTGGATTGAGATTACCCTTCACAATCTGTTTCGTGCAGACGATCCAATCCCTTACTTTGACTACCCACGTGTTCCTCTCGACAAGAAGCACAGGCCTTCCATGAGAGTATCCATAAACCCTCAGTTTCTCTGGTATGACCCGGTCTGTGATTCAGGAATCAACGTTGGTTACAACAATATGGAGCAGACCGTGGGTGTCGGCGAAAGCAAAAAGTATTTATGGTATGCAGATAAGGAATATGGTTCCTGTATCATACAGTCCTTTGGAGACATGAGAAATCACAGATATCATGGTCTCTTCGGTGCCATCATCATTGAGCCCGCAGGCGCCATCTGGTATAAGAACTTCTCCTTTGCCAAAACCATATTCGACGAAGAGGCAGCCATTGTCGCTCCGGGCACCCAGCGCTTCCGGGAGTGTGTGGTTCTTATTCAGAACGGAATCCTTATGTTGGATAAGGATGATGTGCTTGTCAAAACAACCTCTTCTGAAGAAGGAGATGACGTGGATGATGAGGATACCGGTGAAAAAGGCTACAATTACCGCTCGGAGCGTTTTGCCAACCGGTTAAAGAAGAATTCACAGATTTCTAAGATATTCAGCAGTAAAATTCATGGGGACCCGGCGACGCCGCTTTTTAAAGCATACTCCGGTGAACGTGTCATCTTCCGTACCATGATGCCTGCTGACAAACCGAGAAACGTAGGCTTCTGCATTCATGGGCACACCTGGAAGCAGCAGCCGAAGGACGCTCTATCCAGGGTGATTCCTCTTCAGGGTGCCATCAGCATCGGAAATACCTTTGATATGGAATTGAAGAATGGCGCCTCTGCTCCGGGGGATTATCTGTATCGCTCCGGAAGCTTTAAGTGGGATGTGGAATCCGGTATGTGGGGAATCTTCCGTGTGCTTAAGCAGGGAGCTTTCTGTAAATGTAAGAATCTATGTCAAAAAGCATTTTCATGTATATGCAAAAAAGACTCGTAAAAGCATATAAAAACGGCGGGAAAATACTTCCCGCCTGCTTTTGATGTTTTCCTTATGCTTTCATGGTCTTCGTACTATGACGTAGGAATTTTTTTATCCGTATACAGAATATGGTCGATCAGCCAGCCCAGAAGGAATTCTACCAGACTCTGCATATATTCCTGAGGCTGCTTTTCAATCTCTTCTTTTTGAATTCCGGCAATTTTATATATGAACGCTTTATGGGCACGTTTTTGTGCTTCCAGCCCTTCATAATGGATGCTTTCCATATACTCCTCCTCATCGGAAAAGTGAAACTCGGTATAAGCCTTAAGCTCTCCCAGAATTTCCATTATTTCATCGCACTGACCAGCATCCACTCCTTCCCGGACCAGATCATTTGCTTTTCCAATCAAACGAAACAGTTCCCGGTGCTCGTTGTCGATCAGTTCGTTTCCTATAAGATATTCCTCTGAAAACTCACAGATATTCTCCTTCATCATCCACTCTTCTAACGGCGGCAGCTTGCCGATCATGGTATCACTTCCGATGATATGCTGATACAGCCATTCCGCAAGAAACAGCATCATCTCCTCCAGCATCTGGGTTTGCGCTTCCAGCTCGTCGATATCCTTAAATTCCCAGCTGCGCACCTTGTTCCGAAATACCATATGCTGGGAACGCTGGATAATCAATTCCGGGTCCCTTATCTTCTCCATGTAGGCTTCTTCATTCCCGAAATGCTGCTCTGCATAATTTTCTAATTCTTCCAAAAGGTCTTTGATTTGAGAATAGCGATCTGAAATATAGTGATTATGAATCATATCCAGGATCGAATTGATCAGTTCAAACAGATGCTTATGCTCCTGATCCAGCTGTTCTACCCCTATGAGACAATCATTTGTAAATTGAAACATTTCCGTTCCCCCTCTTTCCTATGTCCTTTACGGTATGTCCCTTATCGGATTTAAAAGCACAAATCCGATAGAGATACTAAAATATTTATCCTTATCATACCACAAAAGTGCACAGATGTGGACATGCTTTTATAAAATTCCATTTCGGAATTGTGTCCTCGAATGAATTTGCATATTTGAATCAGAACCCACTTTCGTTTGTAAAAAGCGTAACG
>JBJENM010000133.1:0-1804 GCA_051880175.1 Agathobacter sp.
GTACTGGAAGAAAATCAACCGGCGAAATGATACAATTTACCAATCAAGCATGAAGAACAAGCCACTTTCGCTTGTAAAAAGCGTAGCGGTACCAAACTTTTCTATATCGCTTCTACATCCTTGGTTGCAACGATATCTACTCCGCATCCTGCAACATCGGCGACTAATACATCACCGATTTTTACAGGTGCAGGCACTACTACGCCTGCAAGTGCCTTTGTCACCTCAAAGATTTTTCCCTTTGGAATGTCCTCTTTGGTCTTGCAGGATACCATCCCTGCTTTACCGCCGGATACCCTTAGGGTGGTTGTTACGATTCGTGTAGGACTGGTGACCTCTTTTCTTGCGTATGCATCACCTTTTAGGCATGTGTTTCCGGATACACCTACCACCTTTCCCTGATTGATTTCCACTGAAAGAGCACATCCCAAAGGACACCCGATACATGTTAAATTTCTTGTCTCCATCTTAATCCTCCTTCCTATGCCTCTTCAATTTTAATTGTGATCTTAGAAAGCATTGGGAACATCTGAAGCTTTTTCTTGTCTAAGATAATCTGTTCCATTTCCCCCGGTGCCATAACCGGCCGCTTGCGCTTTAGAACCGGAGTTTCATCGAAGTAGGTCACAATCTGGCAGTTCTTATAGACTTCCCCAACACGAAAACGAACCGTTACGGTATCCTCCATCTCCGTAGGGCGGACATATCTTGGAACCGTGTAGCGGACTCCTCCCTCCGGAAAAATCTCTACTGCTTTTGCATCTGTATTTTTCCCATTCTGTATATAATCTGCTGCATTTTTTCCTGCCACTGCTGCTTCCTGGGATACATAGTCCACAAGATCGTGAACATGAAGCACGTTTCCACAGGCAAACACTCCATCGATGTTCGTCTCTAAGCTGTCATTTACCACCGGTCCGGAAGTAACCGGGCTAAGCTCTACCCCCGCGCTCCTTGAAAGCTCATTCTCCGGAAGAAGGCCGCAGGAAAGAAGGAGTGTATCACACTCATAACGGATTTCCGTTCCGGGAATTGGCTTTCTATCCGGTCCTACCTGTGCAATGGTGACTGCCGAAACTCTCTCTTTCCCTTCGATATCTACTACGGTATGACTCAGCTTAAGTGGAATATCAAAGTCGTTTAAGCACTGCACAATGTTTCTCTTCAGTCCACCGGAATATGGCATGAGCTCTGCAACCACAAGCACCTTTGCGCCTTCAAGAGTCATGCGGCGCGCCATGATAAGTCCGATATCTCCGGAGCCTAAAATGACCACCCGTTTCCCCGGCATGTAACCCTCCATGTTTACAAGACGCTGCGCGGTTCCCGCAGAATAGATTCCGGCAGGACGATAGCCCGGAATATTTAACGCTCCCCGGCTTCTCTCCCGGCATCCCATGGCAAGGATGATCGCCTTTGCCTTGATTTCAAACATTCCATCCTCACGGTTCATTGCCGTCACAACCTTTTCGTCAGAAATGTTCATCACCATCGTATTTAGTTTGTATTCGATTCCCCGCTCCATTACCTGATTGATAAAACGTGCGGCATATTCCGGTCCGGTAAGTTCCTCTTTAAAGGTGTGAAGTCCGAATCCGTTGTGAATGCACTGATTTAAAATACCCCCAAGCTCTTTATCCCGCTCAATGATCAGAATGCTTTCGATGCCATGGTCTCTTGCAGAAACAGCTGCAGCAAGCCCGGCAGGGCCACCCCCGACAATTACTAAATCATAATTCATCATAACACACCTCTCTATACTTTCTTATTTATTTTGCACAAAAAAGCCTTTATTTTAGCCATT
>JBJENM010000134.1:0-1757 GCA_051880175.1 Agathobacter sp.
AATACGTAAGGCGCAAAGTCTTCTCCGGTCCGGAATGCGATAAATTTGACACATTAGCTGAAGCAAACAAGTTTCTGTTTCGTGAATGCATGAAGCTGAATGCAAAAGCCATTTATGATAATTCTATTCCGGCAGAAACCTTTGAAACAGAGAAACAGTTCCTGCTTCCGGCAATGCCGAAGTTTGAAAGCTGTATCAAGAGTAAAGGCAAAGTAGATAAGTATTCAACCGTTATGGTTGCCAAAAACCATTACTCTGTTCCTGATACATACGTTGCAAAAGAAGTTGATGTTCGTCTGTATACAGACAAGGTTGTCATATACCATGATGGAAACATTGTAGCCAGACACGACCGGGATTTCGGAGTTCAGCAATGGAAAATTGATATATACCACTACTTAAGAACTCTAAAAAGAAAACCAGGTGCCCTACCACAAAGCACAGCACTGCTTCAGTCGGACACCATGGTTAAAAACATTTACGAAACGTATTATAGCAAAGATGCGAAAACTTTTCTAGAGGTTTTAGATATCGTATATGAGTACGGTGTATACACCGTCTCCGAAGCATTATGCAAGCTTGAGAAACTTTCTCCCTTTGATATGAGTGCAGATAAAGTAGCACTCATATGTGCAAAGAAGGAAGAAGAATTAAAACAAACAAACATTAAAAAGGATCGCTTAAGCGAGAAATCAAAAACTACGCTTTCGCAATACGACCGCCTTCGTTCAATTCAGAAGCAAGCAGAAAGGAAGGTGGTATAAATGAAGGCAAAAATACAACACGAAATTCAGGAATACTGTAGCCTTTTAAGGCTGAATGCAATCAGTGAACACTTTGAGGAAGCGATTACCGGTGCAACTGATTATGAAGGGTTTCTGCATCAGCTTCTTCGCATGGAAGTAGATGCAGAAGAAGAGCGTGCAAAGGAACGCAAAATCAAAGCTGCTAAATTTCCATACAGAAAATACATCGAAGATTTAGAAGTAGATTTTCTGCCGGAGGGAATGCGAAATCGCCTGCCTGAGCTGTGTTCTCTGGATTTTATTAGAGAAGGAAAAAACATAATTATGACTGGTAATCCTGGAACAGGTAAGACACACACTGCTATAGGGCTTGGTATAAAAGCCTGTGAACAAGGATATCGAGTTCTTTATACAACAATTCCTTATCTGGTAACTGAATTAAAAGAAAGTAACAGTAAGCAAAAACTGCGCAGTTATCAGAAGCGTTTTGAAAAATACGATCTGATAATAGCGGATGAGCTTGGTTATATATCTTTTGACCGAGAAGCTGCTGATTTGTTATTCACAGTGCTTTCCCTGAGGGCATCTCAGAAATCAACAATCATTACATCAAATCTAACATTCGAGAGGTGGGATGAGGTATTCGGAGATGCAGCCATTACAAGTGCAATCGTCGATAGGCTCACATACAAGGCTTATCTGATTGATATGGAAGGCGATTCCTACAGACTCCGTGAATCCCTACGGTACAATGGAACCGACTTCGAAACAGTAGTAAAATAGCACCTGCACCTGTGGTAGCAATGCTGCAGGTGCCAAACTTGGTCTAAAGTGACCTAGTTTTCAATGAGCGGTTGACCGATTTTTCGGTTGACATATACAATACAGTGTTCAAGGCATATCACAATTCGAAAAGTGAACAGATTGTTAAAAATACAGGAACAGTAACATACTAGTACATCACTTTCCAATTAACTGGACATTTCCAATAATGTCTCGGTTTTAACGGAT
>JBJENM010000135.1:0-31363 GCA_051880175.1 Agathobacter sp.
CAACAAAAAAATGCCGTATTTATGCGGCTTTTGGCGTTTCGCAAACGCCTAAAAAGAGATAAGTAAAAAGGGAGAAACAGAAAGATTGTATAGAAAAAAGATAGAATGGAGGAAAAATTTATGATGAATCACATTAACGGGTCCATCAAAGAATCATTGCAGTCGGTACTTCCGATTACAGCGATTGTCCTGCTGCTATGTATTACGATTGCCCCACTTAACACAGGAGTGCTGGCATTATTCCTGTTTGGATGCATGCTGCTGATTTTGGGAATGAGCTTTTTTACGATAGGCTCTACAATGTCTATGGAATCCCTTGGAAAAGGAATCGGTATCCATCTTAGTAAATCAAAAAGCATCTGGATATCGGTAATAGTCTGCTTTATCCTGGGTGTTTTGATCACCATAGCAGAACCGGATCTGCAGGTGCTGGCAGAGCAGGTGCCAACCATCCCCACAAGGCTCCTGATTATCTGTGTAGCTGTGGGAGTCGGACTGTTCCTTTCCGTTGCAATGATCAGGGCATATAGATCCATTCCACTTTCAAAGCTTTTGCTTTTCTTTTACAGTATTGTCATACTGTTAGCATTCTTTGTGCCGGAAGATTTTATTGCTACTGCATTTGATTCCGGCGGAGTCACAACCGGTCCTATTACGGTTCCTTTTATTATGGCATTGGGAGCCGGTATGGTAACCATGCGCAAAGATAAAAATTCTCAGGAAAACAGCTTTGGTCTGGTCTCTTTATGCAGCATCGGACCAATTCTTTCCGTACTTATACTAAGCATCTGTTTTAATCCGGAGCCGGAGACAACGGCTGCGGTTATTCCGGAGGTGGAGACAACAAAGGACGCTTTTGTACAGTTTATCTATGCATTTCCGACTTATGGGAAAGAGGTGTTCCTTGCGTTAATGCCAATCGTAGGAGTATTTCTCATTTTTCAATTGATATCCAGACGATATCACAGACATCAGATGGCAAGAATCAGTGTCGGAATGGTCTATACATACATTGGTCTGCTGCTGTTTCTTACAGGGGCAAATGTTGGATTTATGCCTGCAGGAAGATTGCTTGGAGCGGCGGTTGCCGAAAGCGCCTACAAATATTTTCTGATTCCGATTGGAATGGTAATTGGATATTTCGTTGTTGCGGCAGAGCCTGCGGTACATACCTTAAAAAAGCAGGTTGCTGAAATTACAAACGGCGCAATCTCCCAGAAATCCATCGGTCTGGCTCTGTCCATCGGCGTAGCATTTTCGGTGGGAATTTCGATGCTTCGAGTGCTTACGGGAATCCCGATTCTGCCCTTTTTGATTGTGGGATATGCAATTTCACTCATCATTACGTTTTTTGTTCCATCTATCTATACAGGTATCGCATTTGACTCCGGAGGAGTTGCCAGCGGACCTATGACCACTACCTTCATTTTACCATTTGCGGTAGGAGCCTGTGAGATGCTTGGGGGAAATGTGATGACCGATGCCTTTGGTGCGGTTGCCATGATCGCCATGACGCCTATGATTACCATTCAGATTTTAGGGCTTCGAGGAAGCATTGTGCGGAAAAGAATGCTTAAGAAAGCCTATGATGAGTTTTTGCAGATTGAAGATGATATTTTATATTTTGATGTGTAAAAGCAGGAAGGAGAAGACGATATGAATCAGGATGAAATAAAACGCACCATGGTATTATTGTCAACGGTTGAAAGCGGAAAAGGGAAAAAACTGATGCATACCTTAAACCGGGAAAATATAAAGCTTCATTTTCAAACAGTTGGGGAGGGAACCGCTCCTACAGAAATGATGGATATATTGGGTCTGGGAAGCAACAGCAAAGATATTATCATCAGTTTCGCAAGCGAAGCGGTTGTCAATAAACTAATGGCTAATTTTGGAGAAAATTTTGCCAGCTATTCGGAATACGGAGGACTTATGATGGTATTAAAGCTTTCTTCCATCAACCGTTTAGCGGCTGAAATCATCTCTCATAACCTAACAGACGAACAAATAAAAGGGGGCGAAGTAAAAATGAAAAATGCACATAATCACAATCTGGTAATGATAACGGTTGCACAGGGATATACGGATCAGGTCATGGAAACGGCAAAGAAATCAGGGGCCACCGGAGGTACCGTAATCCGGGGACGTCTTGCAGAAACGGAAAAATTCAGTGAGCTTGTCAATATGGATAGCGAGGAAGAGCGGGAAATTATCTTCATTCTGGCTCCGGCAAAGGTCAGCTGTCAGATTATGGAGGATGTCAACAGAAAATTCGGACTAAGATCGGATGCAAAGGGTATCATGTGCTCCGTTCCCGTTGAAAAGGCCTACAAAATCTAAAGCGGGTAAGATTGACTTCTTTCGACAGGAATTATATGATGAATAAAAAGATAAACGAGGGGGATACGTTATGGAACAGAAATTTTTTCAGGAGAATGATGTAAAGGTAACAGAAACGGCAGTCAAGGTGCTTAGGTGGCTGATAGTGGTGTTTCCGCTTTTGATTCTCCTTTCTGTGATTGGAATTTTCCAGTCAGAGATAAAAAACCTTTTGATCATGACAGTAGTGGCACTGATCGTTACGATGGGACCGACATTTGCCTACAAGCTGCATACACCGATTGGAGTCATGAAATATGTGACAACACTCGCTCTTGGAAGTCTGGTTGCCTTGATGGCGACAGATTCTACTATCGGAATCTATATGACTTATGGACTTGCCATGGTATTCAGCATCTTTTATTATGATAAAAAATTTACTCTGCGGGTTGCGGTAATCAGCTATTTTCTTTTGGTTCTTTCTCTGTTTTTCCGCTCACTGTCGGTAAAACAGATTGAATTTGACACAAGCTTTACCTGGTTTATCAGTCGTTCTCTGGGCTTTTTGCTGGAGGCTGTGGTAATGAGTATCATCTGCGTAAAGATCGCAGAGGTCTCTCACAATATGCTCGTGAAATTTGCAGATACGCAGCAGACGGCAGATTTGGTGGAACAGTGTAAAAACGCTTCCGGTGAATTGAGCGGTGTAGTGGAAAAACTGGAAAAATGTATCGGAAATTTTGCAGATACAAACGGGGTAATTACAGATTCAGCCAAGGAAACTCTGGACGATTGCAACAGTAGTTTTCAATTTGCAGATTCTGTGTGTGTATCTATGGGGGATTTGAACCAGACGGTTGATGTCATTGTGGATAATACAGCGCAGATGCTGTCGATTTCCCAGGAAACCACAGAAAAAATGAAGGGCTACATTGAACTTATGGAAAAGACAACAGACGATATGCAGGGAATCGAACAGTCTGCTTATCAGACAGAACAGTCTATCATAAGCTTAGAGACCGGAATCAATGAGGTTTCCGAGTTCGCGACAACGATTGCAAATATTACAAAACAGACCAATCTGCTTGCACTGAATGCCTCCATCGAGGCTGCAAGAGCCGGGGAAATGGGAAAAGGATTTAGTGTAGTGGCGGAAGAAGTAAAGGTTTTGGCAGAGAATTCAAAAGAGGCCAGCGATTCGATTACCGGAATTATACAGAATATTGTTTCCCTTCTGCATGAAGTGCGAACCTCTAATCAGGAAAATCTAAGTAACATAAAAGAAGGAATTGATAAGCTTAATGCGGTAGGGGAAGAAGCCGGAAATTTAGGAAAGCTTCAGACAGAATCCCAAGAGAAGGCAAAGATGGTTGCTGTTTCCAGCGAAAATACGGTAGAGCATAGCAAGCAGGTATTACAAATGGTAAATCAGATGCAGAACCTTTTGAAAAATACTCTGGATCGGGCAAATCAGATTGTGCAGGAATCTGCAGCACAGTTAGACGCAACAAGGGAGGTAGAAGACTCCTTCCATCAGGTAAATGACGTGTCAAAAAATCTGTTACAGATCAGCAGATAGAATGGATTCCAGGAAGGACTTAAAATGAGAAAGAAGTTTTTGACAACGACACGTGTGATTATGTTAGGCTTTTTAGTCGGCGCAATCATCGGATCGCTGTTGTTGTTTTCACCATTATGTTTAAAAGCAGGTGTAAGGATTGATTATATTGATGCACTATTTGTCTCTGTCTCGGCAATCTGTGTGACCGGACTTTCAACGATAAATATCGGAGCAACCTTTTCACTGTTTGGACAAATTGTACTTCTTTTTCTGATTCAGATGGGGGGACTGGGAGTCGTTACTTTTACCACACTTGTTCTGGTAACCTTTCAAAGAAAGATTACGCTGGCAGACCGAATTTTGATTCAGAACGCGTATAATCTGGATACCTTATCCGGGCTGGTAAGCTTAACGATTCGAATTATTCGAACCACTCTCTGCATTGAAATAGCAGGGGCTATTCTGTATGCCTTTGTTTTTGTACCGCAATATGACGCTATTGGTCTGTGGTATGCATTCTTTCATGCCGTTTCTGCTTTTTGCAATGCAGGAATTGATCTGCTTGGGGGCAACAGCTTCTGTGCGTATCGGGACAATGTTTTAGTAAATTTTACAACAATGTTTCTTGTTGTTGCAGGAGGAATCGGCTTTCCGGTTTTCTGGGAAATAGCCCGTATTTTTCAGGAAAAAAGGAAAAAAGTGCGTGGTGTACATAAAATGCATTTTCATCCGCGACTGGTACTTATTGTGACAGGGGTTCTGATTCTGGGAGGCATGCTGATTACGCTGCTGCTGGAATATAACAATCCGGCAACTCTTGGAAATCTGGATGTTCCCCATAAGCTGATGTCTGCTCTTTTTCAGTCGGTGACGCTTCGGACTGCGGGATTTGCAACCATCGATCAGAGCGGATTTAGAAGCGCCAGCTGTCTGATGTTTCTCATTCTTATGTTTATTGGCGGATCTCCGGCGGGAACCGCGGGAGGAGTGAAGACGGTAACGGTTACACTTCTTATGGCATCTGTAATCGCGAACATTAAAGGGAAGAAAGAGGTTTCCATCATGTATCGCAAGGTGACGGACACAATCATCAGAAGATGCGTTGCGATTATTATTTTCAGTCTGACGGTACTATTGGTTTTAACGGGGGTACTAATGGCTGTGCAGCAGTACGACTTTCTTGATACGATATATGAGATGACTTCTGCAATTGCTACGGTAGGATTGTCCAGGGGAATGACGGCAGAACTGTCGACAGCCGGAAAGATTATTGTTTCACTTGCGATGTACTTAGGAAGAATCGGACCGATTACATTAGCGCTTGCGTTTAACTCAAATAAAGGTAGCGCTTGTGTATCCCATGCAGAAGCGAAAGTAATTATTGGATAAGATAGAGGTGTGAATCGTGAAAAAGAAAATGGAAAAAAAGCAATATATAGTGATCGGGCTCGGAAGATTCGGACGAAGTGTTGCAAGGCAGCTTGAGGCCAACGGATGCATGGTTTTAGCTGTGGACCGGGAAGAGAAGAATGTAAATACTGTGGCGGAGTATGTAACCCGGGCCATGTGTATGGATATCACGGACGAGGAAGCGGTAAAAGAGCTGGGAATGAGCAACTTTGACGGAGCCGTCGTTTCCATCGGACATAATCTGGATGCCGCAATTTTTGCAGTCATGTGGGCGAAGGAGCAGGGAGTAACCCAGGTGATTGCAAAAGCAAACGATGAGACACAGGGAAAGATCTTAACAAAGGTCGGCGCGGATGAAATCGTCTATCCGGAGAGAGAGATGGGATATCATCTGGCGAAAAATCTTGCCTTCGGTAACTTTTTGGATACGGTGGAGCTTACCGCGGACTATTCCATCGCAGAAATTCCGATTCTCCATGAATGGGTAGGTAAGAACCTAAAGGAGCTGCGGCTTCGGGAAAAATATCATGTCAATGTTATTGCAGTAAAAAGAAACCGGGACTTAGAAATTACGCCTTCCGCAGATAAAAACTTTGTGGAGGATGACATAGTAGTAGTTCTGGGAAAGAATGACGTATTAAAAAAGTTGTCGACTTATATGTAGTCTTTGAAAGCGCCTGCCGGGGTATCCGGCAGAGCGCTTTTTTAGGGTAAGTGCGCCTAGCAGCGCATGTTTTTTTTATATACGTATTAAAAATTGTAAAATACTTTTTTAGTATGTATGGATTTACGGTTCGTACATACTAAAAAATAGGTGATCGCTTTTGGGTATGTATTTTTGTCACCCTTTTTTTATGAATACATACGAAAAAGCTTATTTCATAGACTGTGGTAGGTATTAAATTTGTTGTGATACATACCAGAAAAGCTTTTGCAGGTCATTCAGTATGTATCAGGATTTTTTCAATACATACAAGAGATAAAAAAATGTTGGTTGAGTATGTATAGATGGTAAAGGGGTACATACTAGGGGTTATGGAAAAGGTCTTTTGGTAGGTACATCTACATTTCCATACATATAACAGATTATTAAATTATAACTCTAAGAATAAACAGTATATAACACTTGACAACAGTTCTATACTGTTATACACTGTTTACAGATGAGGTGAAAGTAATATGCATATTATACTGAATAACTCTTCCATGGTGCCGATTTACGAACAACTGATGGATCAGGTGAAGAGTCAGATTATTTGTGGGGAAATCAAAGAGAACGAGGTGCTGCCCTCTGTCCGTGCGCTTTCCGGAGAACTAAAGATCAGCGCGCTTACGGTAAAGAAGGCATATGACCGCCTGGAAGAAGAAGGCTTTGTCATTACGGTTCACGGCAAGGGGACATTTGTGACTGCAACAGATAAACAACTGGCAGCGGAGGCAAGAAGAGCAGCCGTGGAAGAAGACTTTTGCCTTGCGGTGGATAAGGCAAAGGCGATTGGTATGTCAAAGGAAGAAATCATGCAGATTGTGGAAATCATGTTGGAGGCTTAGCTATGGTTATAGTGGATCATCTTGAGAAAAATTATAAGGATTTTCATCTTGGATTATCGATGGAGATTGCAGATGGTATGATTACCGGTATTATCGGAAAAAACGGTGCAGGAAAGAGTACGACAATAAAATCTATTCTTGGTCTGGTAAATCCGGATAAAGGTAAGGTAAGTGTTTTTGGAAAAGATGCAAAGGACTTGACTGCCAAGGAAAAGGAAAATATTGGAGTTGCACTTTCCGATTCCGGCTTTAGTATGTATCTTACGGTAAAAGATGTGACTTGCATTTTAAGAAAAATGTATGAAAAATTCGACGAGAGGACTTTTGTAAAAAAATGCGGGGAGCTGGGACTTCCCATGGATAAGCAGATTAAAGATTTTTCTACCGGAATGAAAGCAAAGCTAAGAGTCTTGGTAGCAATCAGCCACAAAGCAAAGCTCCTCATTTTGGATGAACCCACTGCGGGACTGGATGTGGAGGCAAGAAATGAGATTTTAGATATGCTCCGGGAGTATATGAGCGAGGACGAGAACCGTTCCATTCTGATCTCTTCCCATATATCTTCCGATCTGGAGGGGCTGTGTGATGATCTCTATCTGATTCATGATGGGAGTGTAATCCTCCATGAAGACACAGACAGAATTCTGGCAGAGTATGCGGTTTTGAAAATGGATGAGAAAGACTATGCGGCATTGGATAAACAATACATTCTTAAGACGAAAAGGGAATCCTTTGGATATGTTTGTCTGACCAATCAGAAGCGGTTCTATATGGAAAATAATCCAAGGATGGTTGTAGAAAAGGCAAGTATTGATGATTTGATTTTGGTGATGACGGGGGAAAAGTAAAATGGCTGGATTGATGGAAAAGGACTTTCGGATTTTGCTTCAGAGAAAACAGGCTTTTTTGGTATTTTTGGTGATTGCGGTTCTTTTAAGTGTTACCCAGGGAGGGGCAGGTGTAGTTGGATATTTACCGTTTATCAGCGCCATGTTAGCGGTAAGCACAATAAGCTACGACGAGTTCGATAATGGATATCCTTTTTTGTTTACGCTTCCGATTACAAGAAAATCCTATGTGGCTGAAAAGTATATATTCTGTTTTCTTACCGTGTTCTGCTCCTGGATTTTTTCTGTGATTTTGTACGTTGTTATAGATAAGCTTCAGGGAGGGGAGATGCCGGTATCAGAGATGCTGTTTGTGTCTATCCTGCTGTTGCTGATCGCTGTTGTTCTCATGGATGTTATGGTAGCAGTTCAGTTGAAATATGGGTCAGAGAGGAGCAGGGTTGTTATAATAGCAATTTTTGGAATCTGCTTCCTTGCCATATACGCATTGGCGAAGCTGTTGGAAAAAGCCGGTGTGGAAACGGCAGCAGTGTTCGGATATATGGAACGCATTTCAGCGACGGGAATCGTGCTGTTGCTACTGGCAGTAGGAATTGTGGCAACCTTTATTTCTGTGTTGATCAGTATTGCTGTCATGGAGAAAAAAACGTTTTAAAATCATAAAAAATAAACCCTATTTCGGAAAAGTGTTCCTGAATGAATTTGCGTATTTGAATCAGAACGATTAAAATAGCAAAATTCATTCAGGAACACTTTTCCGAAATGGAATAAAATTAAAGTGGTTTCATATTGTTTGCGCACTCATTTGATGGTATTATGAAGCAAAGAACAAAGGGGCGTAAGAACGTAATGAACCGATATCTTATGAAATTTTCTAAATGCATAAGTATAGTTTTATTGGTATTTGTTACTTTGTCATGCCCTTTTTGGGAATTAACAAATGATTCCAATTCTGCAAATGTTCTCGGCAATGAGACCCTGCAGTGGGAGCAGAAGATAGCAGGAACGTTATCTGCAACGGAAATAATCAGTTCCGGAGAAATTTTCTCGCCTTCTCTGCAGGCACTGATGGTAAAGCGTCTTTCTGTCAGGAGAAATGGCTGTTCTGCAAATGAGATACAGGTATCAGATTACAGAATTGCCCGGATATGGTCTGTCACATTTCTTACCTTCTTTCTCTTATGTCTAAGTGCTTTTACGGGTAGTCATAGAGTGATCTTAAGGTATATTCACAGTATGGATGGGAAAAAAGCATAGAAATATTTTGCCATTTTAGCCTATGGGAAACCATAGGTCTATTTTGCGTGCAAATAATGCAGGAGAAAAAGACGAAAAGGAAAATTGGATATAGAAGGAGAGATCATTTATGAATTCAGAAATATATGGCTTTTTAATTGGCGGAGTATTTATTGTAGTGCAGGCTTTGGTTTTGTGGGGATTGGCAAAAATACTTACAATATTAACCAATAAAGTGTTACCGGATAATGAGGAATAGGGCTGTAGTTAGATTATGAGGACTCTTTTTGGATCTTTTACCTTTTTGTGTTCGCACTTCATTTGATTGCATATCATATAAGTGTGAATATAAGGAGGAAAACTATGAATCCATTTAAAGAGTACGCAAGACCTGCCGACCGTATATATATGGACTGGCAGAAAATGTATCCGAAGCCCTATTGCAAAGAGGAGATAGATCCATATACCAGGGTCCGCATTATTTTGATGAACGGAACAGAGTTTGAGGCAGTATGGTTCAAGCATCAGTTCAATAGGAATTGTCCGAATAATGATTTGAGAAGAGAGCTTGCAGTTTTACGCCGCGTGGAGCAACAGCAGCAGAAGAGAATTGCCTGCTTGAAACCGGCAAATGAGTCTATTTTGGAGCACACCATAGGATACGAACAGCTTGCCGTAGATCTGACGGCAATACTGGCACAGCAAGAACCGGATCCATATGTAGTTGAGACGATGAACCTTGCTTTGCTGGAGGATTTTGATCATCTGTACCGCTATGCCAATCTGCTGGATTTTGAAAAGGGAGTACATGCGGAAAATCTGGTAGGATGCTATACGGAGATTATGCCGGGACGTCCCACCATCAGCGAGCATCGTGATCCCCATGACAGTATACGGTATTGGTGTGATTTTAAAAATGCAGCCCTGATTACAAAGCTGAACACCAGCATCATAACCGCTGCTGAACAGCAGACCATGAATTACTATATGAATCAGTGCGGATTCTATGAAAGTGACCTTGGACGCCGCCTGTATCAGGAAATTGCAATGATCGAGGAGCAGCATGTCACCCAGTATGGAGCGCTTTTAGATACCACCTGTACCTGGCTTGAGAATCTGCTTCTCCATGAATATACGGAATGCTATCTGTATTACTCCTGCATGATGGATGAAACGGATGCCAACGTACGAAAAATATGGGAAGAGCATTTTGATCAGGAGCTGAGCCATCTGCATTGTGCAGTCCAGCTGCTTCAGAAATATGAAGGCAAGGAATGGCAGCAGGTAATTCCGGGAGGAGAATTCCCGCAGCTTCTTCATTTTGCACCGCAGAAGGAATATGTTCGTGATGTCCTTGCAGGAACCGTTCGCAATACGGCACTTCGCGAAGATCCACAATTTCCGGTAAACCGCATGCCGAGGAATGCAGACTTCTTCAAATATCAGGAAACTGTAAACCATGATGTAAGACAGGTGGCAAGTCATCGTGTCATCGATGCAACAATTTGTGCCAAGGGATGTGACTATCGTTATGAGGATTGTCCAAATCCGGTTGAAGCACTTCGCTGCCGTACACGTGATAATACAGAAGTTGGTCGAAGACCGAATGCATAGTGTTGATATAGAAAAAAGTGACGAATGAAAAGAGTAAATCCTTCGGTTAGATTTTTATGCTTACAGATAGAAATCTAACCGGAGGATTTTTTTAAAAGAAGGATAGGACATAAGGACTAAGCACGAAAATCCGGTCTGGTACTGGAGTAACAGATTCTATGAAAAAGAAAAACGAGCACTAAAAAAAGAACACTTTTTTAAAAATTTGGAAACTGAAAAAGGAACCGGCATCTGTTTATGATGGACGTAACAATATGGAGGAGGTTACAGAACATGAAAAAGATGCGGGTTCTAAAAATGGGATTATCATTGCTTCTTGTAGCGTCAATGGTAATCTCAGTAGCACCAATTGCAGATTCCTGCAATATGGTGGCAATGGCGGCTGAGACACAGAATCAGTATGCCAGCAGATTTGAAACACACGGTGCAAGAGAAAATGGAGACGGAACGGTTACCATTTTCATTGACAAGGATGACCCCGGCTATGAGGGCGTGAATCAGGTCTGGTATAAGGAGTACACAAACTATGAAGAGGCAGCAGGAAATTACATCACAAATGGTGGAAATTTCATTGCGCAGGACAGAGAAGAAAGCTGGCCTATAATCAATGACCAGCAGGAAAAAGTGGTCAATATCACAGTAGCTGAAACAACAAAAGCAATCCTGTACTATATTAATACAACCGGAGCAAGACCGGATTACGAGAGCATTATTGTATTAGGGGATACAGAAGAGGAACAGGGAGAGCCTGCTTCACAAGCGCCTGCCTACACGAAGATTTCAGAGAATCTTGCAACGACCTTTGAAGCAGTACATGAGGACTGGGTTGAGTGGTCAAGTGCAGATATAGCTTCCTATGACAACAATAGTGCGACCTTTGATATTACCGGTTATGAAGGATATGAAGCATATCAGACAAGAGCACAGGTCGGCTTAACGCTGGAAAAAGGAAAGAATTACATAATTACCTACGATATTACTTCTAACAAGGATAAAAAGACGATGCTTCACATCGAGGACCCATCCTATACCCCGATTGTAGCGGATTACCGTTATGAGCTTACGGCAAATACACGGGCTACGGTTACTCTTTTTACCGGAAAGCTGGAAGAAACCGTAGAGTCGGCAAGAGTATTTGCAGGTCTTGGAATGATCGAGAACAACGATGCCTATAAAGTTGGAGATCATTTTGTTACAATCCAGGATTTTGCAATCTATGAGATCGAAGAAGATATCCCTTATGCAGGATACTGTGAGAAATCCGTCAATAAGAATGGATTGGAGGGCGGCTCCGGTACAGCACAGGGAAAAGAGCATGATTTCTATGCAAAGGAAGATAATGCCGCAAAGGATTATGCAGATCCGGGACTTAGCAAAGAGGGCTATGATTTGATCTGGGCAGATGAGTTCGACGGAAACTATGCCGGGGATAAGGTGGATGCAGGCACAGGACTGAACTTAAGCAACTGGGCGTATCAGCTTGGCGATGGTTCCACCGATTGCGGAAACTATGGCTGGGGAAACAATGAACTCCAGTGCTACACAGGAAATAAAGCAAACATTGCGGTAAATGAAGATTTGAATGGTGACAATGTAGGGGATGGCGTTCTTCGAATCACGGCGTCCTATGAAGAGGACGGATATGTTTACGCAGGGGAAGGCGCAAAGAAATATACCTCTGCCCGTATTCGAACCACCTCTGCAACAGAAGAATTGTTTAATACCACCTATGGCTATATTGAGGCGAGAATTGCACTTCCTGCGACACAGGGAGCATGGCCTGCATTCTGGATGCTGCCGCAGAGTACAGAAATATATGGAGGATGGCCGGTATCCGGAGAGCTTGATATCATGGAGACTACCGGATTAAATACAAATCAGGCCTGCGGAACCCTTCATTGGGGTGCACCGGCGCATGTATATAAGGGAAGCGGATATGTAGACCTTGATTCGGACATTACCTATTTCCATACCTATGCGGTAGATTGGGAACCGGGACAGATTACCTGGTATTACGACGGAAAAGCAATTAACACGTTGTCGAATTGGGAGAGCGGTTTTGCCGGAGCTTCCGACAGCCTTAGCTTTGACGCCCCATTTGACCAGCCATTCTATATCTTACTGAATCTTGCGGTGGACAGCGGACAGTTTGGAGGCTCTGCCAATAAGGCAAACTTTAAGGGAGACATCAACATGTATGTGGACTATGTGCGCTGCTTTCAGAAGACGCAAGGGTATGCCGAGTCTGTGGATAAGACCGCATCCGGTGGTTCCAATACGAACTGGCAGGAACTTGCAGGAGTAAATCAAATTGCAGAGATTACGGCAGATAATCTGGATGCAACTGCAGGAGGACACAATGATACTGCGGCGAAGGGAACGAACAAGTGGTATCTTTCCACCCAGAATGATGCTGCTGCATCGGCTGCTGTTGTAACAGATGAAAACGGCAAAGTATGGCACAAGGTAAACATAACAAAGGCCGGAGGACAGGATTACTCCGTACAGTTGATCGGACATTATGACGCAAAGGCCGGATATGTATATAGAGTAAGCTATGACGCCTATGCAGATGGCGGACTGATTGGAAAAACGGTGAACTGTGATTCCAAAGAATATTCCGGATGGAGTACCTATGGTATTACACAGTTTGTATTAAAGGACAAAGCGGAAAGCTATTCCTTCCTCATTGATCAGACCGAGGATTTTGAAAACTGCCGTATTGAGTTTAATGTAGGTGCAGCCGGAACCGGAAATGTATATATCTCAAACGTAAGGGTAGAAGTTGTGGATCCGGACAGCCTTGCAAAAGAAGAAAGCAGGCGGGGTGTGCTTGCAGATGGAAACTTTATTTACAATGGAAGCTTTGATCAGGGAAGCAAACATTTTGGATATTGGAAAACAGATAACGGAACGAGCGTATCCATCCCACGCTATACCACAGAAAAGATTGCGGATGACGATGTATCTGTAATTGATATCGCATCAAAGACGAACTATGAGAAGCTTTCGGATGGTGTGAAGTACTATGAGCGCCGTGCACAGATTTCTGCGGAAGAAGGAAAGCTGCCAAGAATCTATCAGCCGGGCTTAGAGCTGATTGCCGATACCTACAATATAAATCTTGATGTATTTTCCAAAGAAGATACTACGGTTTCCGTTGGAATTTACACAACAGCGGAAAAGAACGGCGAGGTTGTTTTAAAAGACCGCGTCGCAATGACCACAGTTGCCTACAAGGCTGCAAGTGGGTTATCAGAGAAGAGCATAGCCGTTCAATTGACAGAAGATGTAAAAAATGCGGCAGTTGTTCTTATGTTTGGAAAGGATGCAGTAGTTCTGGTGGATAACGTATCCATGTACGGAGTAAACCAGGGAACCGCAATTGACGAGAATCCGCTGGGAAGCAGCTCCTCCTGGAAGGGTGACAACGGTGGCGGTGTGGCGCTTCCCATTGATAAAAACGGGGACGTATATTCCCTGAACAATGCGGTAAGCGGTGGAACCTGGTACTCTCCACAGATCATCAGTGATGATTTTAAACTGGTTGCAGGACAGAAATATACCGTATCCTTCGACTATATGTTAGAAGGAAATTCCAACCAGACATTCCAGTACATTATTCAGGAGAATGGCGGAAGCTGGAAGGTATATAACGGTTCGGAAAAGACAGTTACCTATAATGGTTCGGGAGATTTCGAGCATTATGAGACTACCTTTGCTGCTGATGCAACCATAGAGAACGTTCATCTGGTATTTGGACTGGGAAACAGCGCAGCAAATGGTGCAGCCTTCCGGTTTAAGAATGTATCCATTGACCTTGTAAAAGCAGGAACCGGTGAGGGTGGAAAGGAAGAAATTCTGGATAATCCGAAAGAGCCGGAAAAGGAAACCGGGGATGAAAAAGACCCTGATGAAATTTTAAAGCCGGAGGATTCCCAGAATACAGGGAATAACCAGAATACAGGAAATAACCAGAGTACAGAAGATACCAAAGCATCAGGAAATGAAAAGACCGAAGCAGTCGAGACCTTTGGTTTACAAGATACAAAGCTCGTTAATACAATCCAAAGTACAACAAACAGTAATGTACAAAAAACAACCGTAGAAGATTTGAGAGTATCAAGCACAACAGCAGGTAATGCACATACAAATAATGGACAGACTGCGGAAGAAGTGCAGGATACGGTAGCAGAAGAGCAGAGCGAAGCTACGGATCAGAGTCAAAAGGACGCGACTGCGAAAGAAAACACAGGCGAGACCATAGAAGAAAACATCGACGAGGAGGAGGCTCCTCTTGCGGCAGCGGCTATGGCAGAACAAAAGCAAGGCAGCAGATTACCGATACTTTTTGCAGTACTGGCAGGAATGGGTATACTTCTGGCAGCAGGATTCCTTGGATTCTCCAAGAAAAAAAATAAATAAATTTTCCTCTATGAAAAAGGGCTGACCTATTAATATGGGTCAACCCTTTTTTTCTGGTAAAAATGCGTACTTTTTCTTGCGTTACCGGGGTAAATGGATTAACATAAAATGGAAGAAAAAGGTATGCGGTTTGTACCAAAATAACAGGTGGGGGTTATTATGAAACTAAGGAAAAAAATGTCTCTGGCATTCGGAAGTCTGGTAATTGCGATTATTCTGGCAATAGGTGGGGTTGCCTATAGCAAAAGCGTAGCAATGGGTGTTTCGGATGCAAAGAATACGATGAAGATTGCAGCAGGACTGGCTTCTTCGGAAATTCAGGGAAAATTGGAAGATTTTGTTAAGGTAACCCAGATGGCGGGACATGATGGGACCCTTGCAACGGAGTCCAATGATGTAAAGGTTGCAGCTTATATCAACGACATGGCGGAAGGCTATGGTTTTACAAGCGGAAATGTCCTGAATCAGTCCGGAATCAGCCGGAAAGACGGAACCGATTTCAGCGATCGTGAGTATGTAAAGCGGGCTCTTGCAGGAGAGGTAAATATTTCAGAGCTTACGGTAAGTAAATATACAGGACAGTATGGATTCAGTGTTGCTTCCCCCATTTATGCAGGAAGCGAAGTAAATGGTGTGGTTTATTTTCGAATGGATGTTGACTTTGTGGATGCCATTTTGCAGAAGATTTCCGTAAGTGAAAACAGTTATACATTCCTTGTGGACGGAGATGGACTTATCATTGTTCATCCGGATGAAAGCCTGATCGGAAACCTCTATATTAATGATCCGGAAAACGGATTGGGAGAGGTGGCAGATGAGATCCTGAGCGGGGAATGCGGCTCCGGTGAGTTTATGGCTGACGGGGTGAAATATTTATGCGGATTCAGCCCAATTTCGGGTACCGACGGATGGAATATTGTAGTTGCAGCTCCTCAGAATGATTTTATGGCTGTCGTATATGACACGGTAAGATCCTTATTGGTTATGGCCCTTGTTGCTATCGTAATTGCACTTCTGGTGGCAGGCATGCTTGCAAGGACTATTGCCTACTCCATTGTAAAGGTAAGTGAGCAGCTCTCTGAAATCGCAGAAGGAAATTTAGGCACAAACATTGAAGCTACGAAGCGGAAGGACGAAGTCGGAAAGCTACAGAATGCAGCTTTTAATCTCCAGACCACGTTTCAGAATATGATTGGAGAAACTAATGACATTCTTGGAAGCATGGCGGATTACGATCTTACAAAATCCAACATGAACTCCTATCCGGGAGAATTCAATCAGATTTCTGTCTCTGTCAACCGGATTAAGGGAATTCTAAATCACTTGATCCGTGATGTTCAGGAATCGGCCTCTTCGGTGGGAACGGGCTCCGGAGAGCTGGCAGACGCAGCAGATGCTCTTGCTGCGGGAACCGTAACCCAGGCATCTTCCATTAATCAGCTAGTGACAAACATGGAAGATATGACGGAACGAATTACCCGTAATTCCGAGAACGAGGAGCGGGTGGAAGAGCGTCTGGAGGAACTGGACAATTTAATTCGAACCGGAAATGCCGAGATGGGACAGCTTCGGGAAGTGGTAAAACAGATTGAAGATATGTCCTCCGATATCAAAAATATTGTAGGGGCAATTGATACCATTGCTTTTCAGATTAATATTCTGGCACTAAATGCGTCCGTGGAGGCTGCCCGTGCAGGGGAGAGTGGAAGAGGCTTTGCAGTTGTTGCAGATGAAGTGGGAACTCTTGCAGAAAAGACCAGTGAGTCATCTAAGATGACAGCAGAGCTGATTGCAAATTGCCTAAAGCAGATTGAGCGGGCCATGGAATGCGCAGAATCAACGGCAGGCTGCTTAAAGGATATTGTAGATAATTCGGAAGTAATCTCCGATGCCTTTAAGGATATTGCAGTAGATACCAAGGAACAGGCCGAGAAATCCCTTCGCATCAGAGAAGAAATTGCAAATATTTCAGATGTGGTACAGACCAATACTGCAACTGCAGAAGAGACTGCAGCTGCAACCCAGGAACTTTCGGAACAGGCGAAGAGTCTTAGCAAGCTGATTTCGAAATTCCGTGTATAAAGATTAATCCAACAGATGAGGCGGGACTGCCTGTGCCATGCGCTTATAACCTAAAGCGCTCGGATGCAGATGGTCCCCACTGTCACAGACATCTTCAAAGGAGGAAGGATCTGTATTACTTCTTACCGCCAGGTCAAAATCAATGCAGCCATCGGCTTCCCTGCAGCTTTTCATCCAATCATTGAGCTGCATGCGAAGCTCATCCCGAAACGGGGCGAAGGTTCTCCAGCCACGGATTGGCAGCAATGTTCCAAGGTAAGCCTTCATGCCATGGGAATGTGCCTGATCAATGCAATATAGCAGACCATCGGAAAGCTCCTTTAGTGTCGGCATATCTTCCCAGGGACGGAACGGATTTTCCTCTATGCCCACCGGATGGATGATATCGTTGATCCCTTCCTGAATGATGATGGTGTCCGCACCGGGCATCGGAAATTCGTGAGGGAAGCGGATGCTTGCCTTTAAACCATAAGAATCATATTTTAAGCAGCTATACTGACGAAGAATGCGACAGCCGCTTGCGGCCCGGCGGACTACGGCAGTATGGTTGCTTTTTTGTGCGCCTGCAATAAGGGCAAGCTCATCCGGCCAGTTCTGGGCAGTAATGGAATCCCCATAGCAGACCAGAGCATGGTTCTGGGAATCTGTAAAAAAATCTACCTCGGATAAGAAATAGACCCAGTTGTTACTCTTGCTTAGCTCTAAGGGAAGCTCGCAGTCAACGTGATTGCCTACGGAGTACCAGCTCTGGCTTAAAGGCCCGCTTACATATACGGCACTCTGCATCTGGGTAAAGTCACCAAGATAGAAGCTTACGGAAAGCGTTTCGCCGGCTTTGACGGCAAAGGAAATATCATCACTTTGTGCGGTCTTTCCTGCTTCTATGGTAAGGGAAGAGTTTCCTTTAAAGGTTACATCACAGAGCCGGTTTACATCGATTCCTCTTTTTCCATCACCGATTGCGACGGTAGCGCGGGTGATGGTAACGGCTTCCGTTCCACAAAAATTGTCAAAGGTGAGCCGGACCTTGTCTGCACAAAACGGTGCAAGAACCGGATAGCGTAGGGTAATATTTTTGGCGTATCCCTCCGGCTTATGTTCTGCAATTGATATAGCATTTGACCAGGCTGCAACCCATTTATTTTCTGACATATCCTATAATCCTTTCGTTATTAGAATCCCTGTTCCTTCAGCTTTTTGACAAGCTGGATGTAAAATTCACGGACATCAAAGCCCTTAAAGTTTTCGCGATTCATATCAATCATATCCCCATGTGAGATTCCCCGCTTGCCTTTTACAGTCAAAAAGGTGTAGTTTTTGCCCCATGGGAATGATTTTTCTCCCACAAGTCCATCGTTATCACCATCAAAATAGTTCACCAGCTGATAGGAGAAGTTAAGAGGAAAGCGTCCGCCGGATGCATGATTCAGTTTGGAACCGACGCTTTGATAAAATACTGTCGGGCTATCCGGCACCTGCTCATTGATTTCCTTGCAGCGCTTGGCGGTAAGGTCGCAGACGGCAGAAAGAAAATCAGGATTGGTATCACCAAGCTTCTTTAATGTAGAATTGTAGGCTCCCGCGATTTTCTGCTGCTGTCCGGGAGAAATCTTAGATAAGAGATAGTCTGCAAATTCACATCCGCGGTGTGGGGTGTTGATGGTAGTTAAGGATGCAACGTAGGGTGCCATCCCGCATTTGGAAATAGCATAACGGCTGTCCAGACCACCCTTTGAGTGGGCAATAATGTTTACCTTTTTGGCTCCGGTGACACGGAGCACCTCTTGGATCCGGGCTGCCAGTTCCGCACCGCTTTCGTTTACGGGAAGGGCAGACTGATGATTCCCGTAGAAGATCCAGGCACCGTTTTTCTCCAGTTCAGCAGGAATTCTTCCCCAGTAATTGATGAATTTCCAGTCCCGGAAAAATACACCGTGTACAAGAAGAATCGGATACTTTGTTTTGCAGATCTGCTCCGGGACACGGGTCTCATCAACTACCAGCTTATGGTTCTCCAGTTTCACTTCTGCTTCCGAAATAGCGATTATTTTTCCGAGTACAATGAGATGGACGACAGGAATCCATCCGCATACAATGCCGATGACGCGCCATTTGATTCCAAGCTGTGCGGAGGTCACATATACGCGGATAATTCCATTCCAAAAGATGAGTGACTCTATGATGATGGACAGACCGACGTTCCCTGCCCAAAGAGCGGGGGCGTTACGGATTCCCTCGATGGGAGTAGCTCCGGCGATGCCCATACTGTTAAATACGATGGTAAGAATTGTCGAAAACAGAAAAAGCCGAAGCAGCTCGCAGCCATTGGCAAGACTGCGAAGCTTTGCCGTCTTAAGCTTTAAGTGAAAGACAGAGGGTTCTGCGTGAATAAAAATATAGCAGGGGACAACAGCAATCAAAAAATATGCCCCTTGAAACAGCTTAGCAAACGCAACTGCATTTGCAAGAAGAAAAATCAGCAAAGCAGAAGCAATATGAAGCAGGGTC
Organism: Agathobacter sp.; assembly: GCA_051880175.1. Lineage (GTDB taxonomy): Bacteria > Bacillota > Clostridia > Lachnospirales > Lachnospiraceae > Roseburia. Next base: position 19,555 of record JBJENM010000135.1, read on the forward strand.
TTGGCGAAAGTTTTCATAAAATGCCTCCATAAATTCATTGTCACCCATTATAGACTATTTTTTTGTCGAATCAAATAAGAATAAAGAACTAGACATTATGTCCATGGAGACGATATAATGTCTTCGACGATAGAAAAGGAAATAGAGGAAGATATTTATGAGAAAAACAAAAATCATTTGTACTATTGGCCCGGCAAGCCAGAACGAGGAAGTCTTGAGGGAAATGTGCTACGCTGGAATGAACGTAGCAAGACTGAATTTTTCCCATGGGGATCATACAGAACAGAAGGAAAAAATCGATTTAATTAAGAGCGTAAGAGAAAAGATTGGATATCCGATTTCTATCATGCTGGATACCAAGGGACCGGAGTATAGAATTGGAACCTTTGCAAATCACAAGGTTACGGTTATGGACGGAGCCACCTTTACGTTTACCATAGAGGATGTGGAAGGAAACGAGGAACGTGTATCGGTAAACTATAAGAATTTAATCCAGGATCTTTCTATAGGAGATACCATATTAGTATGCAACGGCCTGGTTATTTTTGAAGTAACCGAGCTTCGTGAAACGGAAGCGGTATGTAAAGTTGTTGTGGGAGGACAGCTCTCGGATAAGAAGAGTATGAACTTCCCAAACAAGGTTATGACACAGGAATACTTAAGCGAGCAGGATAAGAAGGATCTTCTATTCGGAATCGAAAATGATGTGGATTTTGTGGCGGCATCCTTTGTTTCCACAGAGGATGATGTGCGCGATTTAAGAGAATTCCTAGATGCAAACGGAGGCTCTGACATTGATATTATTGCAAAAATCGAGAATCGTTCCGGAGTGGAGCATATTGATGAAATCTGTAAAATTGCAGATGGTATCATGGTTGCAAGAGGAGATCTTGGGGTAGAGATTCCGGCCATGGAGGTTCCGGCGGTTCAAAAGTACTTAATTTCAAGATGCCGTGCAAACGGAACCAGAGTCATTACGGCAACGGAGATGCTGGAATCCATGATTTCAAATCCCCGGGCAACCAGAGCGGAAATCTCTGATGTTGCAAATGCAGTTTATGATGAGACCTCTGCGGTGATGCTTTCCGGAGAGACTGCAGCAGGAAAATATCCGGTGCTTGCAGTAAAGAGCATGGCAGAGACGGTAGAATATACCGAGCAGCAGATCCATTATGCCAAGAGATTTAAGAACTTTGATTATGTCTGCAAAAGTAATCTGGACGCCATCTCACATTCCACCTGTGCCATGGCTATCGATGTAGCTGCAAAATGCATTGTTGTAAATTCCCTTAGCGGAACAACCGCACGTAAAGTAAGCCGTTTCCGCTGCCCGGTGGATATTATCGGTATGACCACCTCCGAAAAGGGATGGAGGAAATTGAACTTAAACTGGGGTGTTACTCCGGTGATGTGCAAGAATTACGAATCCATGGAGCAGATGTTCGACAACGATATCGAGATTGCAAAAGAGCTTCTTTCCCTTTCTGTGGGGGACAATGTGGTTCTCACAGGCGGAAAGATGGACGGAACACATGGAAATACAAATATTATCAAAGTGGAAAGCATAAAGTAAGGACAAAGAAAGCGGATGGCGTTATGCCACCCGCTGTTTATCATTTTCCAATAATTTTAAGGCAAGTCCACAGGTATAAAGTGTGAGGATATCCATGGGATTGTTATCCATGGCTTCTGTGAGCCTGCTGGATAGAAGATTCAGCTCAAAGGAGAGATCAGACCGGAGAGACTTATTGTCTGGCATATCAAGCTGATAGTTCTCCAAAATCATGTGAATGTTGATGATTTCATGAATTTCTTCGACAAATTCTGATACAGGAAGATATTCAGATACAAGTTCAAGGGCCTGCAGGCTGTCCACGAGCTCCTTATTGGTTTCATAAATTGTTGTTTTCATTCCGGCTCTCCTTTCTTAGAAATGTGTGAGATTTTACTAAAACTTTTATGTATATTCAGGTTGTGGGATAAAAATACCAAAAACAGAGGGAAAAAATTGTCGAAATTACCAAATAGAAACGGATAGAATTGACATGCTATATCAGATTACAAATGGGACCGTATCGCTGGAAGGGGAAGTGATTCTGTCCCACATTGATTTTACAATAAAAGGAAAAGAGAAAATTGCGGTGGTGGGAAGAAACGGAGCGGGAAAGACCACGCTTCTTCGCCTGATTGCCGGAGAAATCGAGCTGGATCGGGATGACAAACGGCAAAGCCCCGGAATTTCTTGCAGCAGAAAGCTTACAATCGGTATGCTGCGCCAGAGTAACCTCATGGATCAGGAAAAAACCATAGAGGAAATCCTTCTTTCCTCCTGCCCCCAGAGGGATACTTATTCTAAAGAGCGGTTCTTGTATGAGATGGAGTATGACCGGCTTTTTACAGGGTTTGGATTTCAAAAGCAGGATAAGAAGAAAAAGCTCTGCACGTTTTCCGGAGGCGAGCAGACAAAAATCTCCTTGATTCAGCTGCTTCTGCAAAAACCGGACATTCTGCTTTTGGATGAGCCTACCAATCATCTGGATGTGGAGACCATCTGCTGGCTGGAAGAATATCTGCGAGACTATGAGAATGCAGTTGTATTTGTATCCCATGACCGTTTTTTCTTAGACCGGGTGGTGGATACGGTGTATGAATTGTCCGATAAAACCTTAAAGCGGTATGCCGGAAATTATACGCAGTATCGCAGCCAGAAGCAAAAGGAGCTGTCTATCCGGAAAAAGCAGTATGAACAACAGCAGGCTGAGATTGAAAGACTGGAAGAGTTAATTAAAAAATTTAAAAATAAGCCGAAAAAGGCAGCTTTTGCCAGAAGCAGACAGACGATACTAAACCGTATGGAAAAAATGCCAAAACCCCGGGAGGATGATGTTCATATCTTTACCGGAGCAATTGAGCCAAAGGTCTTAGGCAGCAAATGGGTACTGGAAGCGGAGCATTTAAAGATCGGATATGACCGGGTTCTGCTGGAACTGTCCCTTCGCATAAAAAGAGGACAGAAAATCGGAATTATCGGAAATAACGGTGTGGGGAAAAGCACTTTCCTTAAGACGGTTGCGGGAATTGCGGAACCCATGGAAGGAAGCCTTGTGCTGGGAAACCAGGTGCTGATGGGCTATTTTGATCAGCAGTCCGCCATGATAGAATCTGAAAAGTCGGTAGCAGAACACTTTAGTGACCTGTTTCCTGCCATGACACAAAAGGAAGTCCGGCATACCTTAGGTGCATATCTGTTCCCCGGTGCAGATGCGGCAAAAAGGGTGTCTGACTTATCGGGAGGAGAAAAGGCTAGGCTTATTCTATGCGAGCTTTTGACTAGCAGACCCAATCTGCTTATTTTAGACGAGCCCACAAACCATATGGACATTCAGGCAAAGGAGACTCTGGAATCGGCATTTAAAGCCTATACAGGAACCATACTGTTTGTATCTCACGACCGTTACTTTGTAAGTCAGGTGGCAGATGCCATTCTGGTGTTCGAAAATCAATCGGTGCTATACTATCCCTTCGGATACGAGCATTATCTGAAAAAGAGCACAAAGGAAGAGGGAAGGGATATTTCTGCCATGGTGCTGGCGGAGGATCAGGCAATGATCGCAGATTTAAAAGCGGTGCCAAAAGCAGAACGCCACCGTCTGAAGGAAATCCAAACGGAGGAAGCCTATGTGGACTGGAGACTTCGTCTTGGGGCTGAGCCCATGGAACGTGCAGGAGAAGCAGTAGAGCTTCTGGAACGGGAGTATAAAGACCTGCTTTTGCAGGAGAATCTATATCTGGGAACCTCTCTGGATGAAGAGCTTTTTTCACTTCAAAAGGACCTGGAAGGCGCATGGGAAGTCTGGAATGAAGAATGCTTAAAATGGTTTGAGCTGTATTTGGAATTGGAGTAACCACAACGGGGATATACGTGACTTAAAGAGCGCCTTGTGATATACTTCTAATGCAAAAAGAAACAAAGGATGAGGGTTTAAAGATGAACACTACAAATTTAGAGATGGCCCAGATTACGATAGAAACATTCGGCGGATTTATCTGCCTTATGCTGGCAATTATCATCATGATGAACGGACACGAAAGAAAAAGCTGGAGACTGTTGAAATGGATGTTTTTTTCCACAGCAGGGATTTTCTTTATGGAGGCATGTGCATATGTCTTCAGGGGAAATACGGACCAGTTCAGTCTGATTATGACCAGATTCAGCAACTTTATTGTTTTTTCTCTTAACCTAACTCTGGGCGCTCTTTTTATCAACTATATGTATGCTTTGCTACAGGAAAAGGGTGTGACTTGCGGTAAGGTATATAAACATATCGTTTATGTATGCCTCGTGATATGCTTCCTGATCTTGGTGACTAATTTGTTTTCCGATTGGATGTATTACTTTGACGAAGAGAATTTTTATCATAGAAATGTAGGCTGGTATGTCTATACCGTATTGAATTTAATCTGTATTTTGACCAGTAGTGTCATGTGCATAAGACATCGCAGGAACTTAAGAAAGATTATGCTGGCAGCACTTTTGTTTTATGCCTTTGCACCGATTATCGCTATTATTCTGCAGACCTTTATTTACGGAATATCTATCACAAATGTGGGAATATTTGTGGCATTGTTTTTGATGCTGATCGTCTATTTGAGGGAATGGAGCAGAGCCAAGGAAGGAAAGGAAAAGGAAAGAAAGTCCATTGAGATGGTGATTCTGTTTATCATTATGACCATCAGTATGAGTGCATCCATAATTTCCTGCATCATTTCCATCGAACGGATTTCCGATAAGAACTCACAAAGCAGCAGTATGATGATTGCCCATATGGTAAGTGACAGCATCGAAAATGAATTTTTGCGGCCGATTATAGTGGCGGAAACGATGTCAAATGATTATAGCTTGAAGGACTATATGAAAAGAAGCGGTGAGGTTTCGGCGCAATCCGTAGAAACTGAGGTTTCCACTTACTTAGATTCCATAAGAACCGGATTTGGCTATCAGATGGTGTTTGCAGTGTGTGATGCATCAAAGGCATACTATACCTATGATGGAATCAGCAAGTATGTGGATGTTGAAAGGAATGACCATGATATCTGGTATAAGCTGTTTTTAGAAGAAGGAAAGCACTATGATCTGGATGTAGATACGGATGAAGCGAATCAATGGGAGCTTTCTGTTTTTGTAAATACAGAGGTTACGGATGAAAACGGAAATTTCTTGGGAGTATGCGGTGTCGGAGTGAAAATGACAAGCCTGCAGGCACTTTTGAAGCAGTTTGAAGAAGAATACAATGTGAAGATCGATCTGATTGACAAAACAGGACTGATACAGGTGGATTCCGATGCAAAGCGCATCGAACAGGAGTATCTGGATCATACTTATCTGGACAAAGTAGGTTCCGATGAATTTTATTATCAGGAGGGTACCAAGACCAGCCTCATGACAAAATACATGGAGGATTTGGACTGGTATCTGGTGGTGGAAGACTGCAATCCGGATAAAATCAATGTAGCGGAGCTTGTAACCTCGAGTGTAATCATTTTTATGATAGGGTTACTGATGATGGGAATCGTTTTTTCTGTTATCGTTATCCGTGAGAAAAAGGCATCCAAAGAGTTGAGGGAAAAAAGACGGATATCCATAACCGATGATATGACGGGGCTGTTTAACCGCAGAGCCTATGAAGAGGACTGCACGAAAATTCTGGAAACAGAATCACTTCCAAGAGTTACTATGATTATGATGGATTTAAACGGTCTTAAGACGGTCAATGATACTTACGGTCATATGGCAGGAGATGAACTGGTCATCGGAGCTGCAAAATGTATGGTAACAGCCATGAGCGGGTATGGAAAGGTATACCGAATCGGTGGAGATGAATTTGTGGCATTACTGGAATGTACAGAGAGCCAACGGAAGGATATGCTTTGTACCTTTGATCATATGACAGCAAACTGGAAGGGAAGCTATCCATGTGAGCTTTCCATATCCAAGGGTGTTGTGGTAGGAAAAGAGCATGAAGAACTGACCTTTGAGGAGATGAAGGCGCTGGCAGACCAGTTGATGTATGAGGATAAAGCGGAGTATTATAGACGCACAGGAAAAGTACGAAGAGAAATATAAGTGAAATGCAGGTTCTAAAATTTGCAACCGCGTTGCTTAATGAGGAAATTTATACTATAATACAATCGGCGTAGGCTCGTTTGGGTGCTTCGCACAACAGGATACGGAGGGAAATAAAATGTATATTACTTGCTTGGATTTAGAGGGTGTGCTTGTACCGGAAATCTGGATTGCTTTTGCAGAGGAAAGTGGAATTCCGGAGCTTAAGAGAACTACGCGTGACGAGCCGGACTACGATAAACTGATGAAGTGGAGACTTGGAATCTTAAAGGAGCATGGTCTTGGGCTGAAGGAAATTCAGGAGACCATTGCAAAAATTGATCCGCTTCCGGGAGCAAAGGAATTCTTGGATGAGCTGCGCTCCTTTACACAGGTTATTATTATCAGTGACACATTTTCGCAGTTTGCAGGACCGCTTATGGAAAAGTTAGGCTGGCCAACCATTTTCTGCAATTCCCTGAAAGTGGCGGAGAACGGAGAAATTACCGGATTTCAGATGCGGTGCGAAAATTCGAAATATACGACGGTTCGTGCTTTACAGTCTATTGGATATGACACCATCGCCAGCGGAGACAGCCATAATGACCTTGGCATGATTCAGGCAAGCAAGGCAGGATTCTTGTTTAAGAGTACCGAACAAATCAAAGCAGATCATCCGGAAATTCCTGCATATGAGACCTATGAGGAACTGATGGCAGCAATTAAGGGGGCAATGAAATAGGATATGAAGTATGATGTTATAATTATTGGGGCAGGACCGGGAGGAATTTTCTCGGCCTATGAATTGATGCAAAAGCAGCCGAATCTCAAGGTTGCGGTATTTGAGTCAGGAAATCCTTTGGAAAAGCGGAAGTGCCCGATTGACGGCGATAAGGTAAAGAGCTGTATCAAATGTAAGAGCTGTGCTATTATGAATGGTTTCGGCGGAGCCGGAGCCTTTTCCGATGGAAAGTATAATATTACCAATGACTTCGGCGGAACTCTTCATGAGTATATCGGACGGGAAAATGCCCTAAAGCTCATGGAGTATGTAGATAAGATCAATGTAGCTCATGGCGGAGAGAATACAAAAATGTATTCCACGGTGGGAACGGACATCAAAAAGACCTGTATGCAGAACAAATTGACTTTGCTTGAGGCCTCTGTCCGTCACTTGGGAACGGATATCAACTATGTGGTTCTTGAGAATCTTTTCCAGGAGCTGATGACACATGTTGATTTCTATTTCAACACACCGATTCGTAAAATTGAAAAGACAGAAGAAGGGTACCGCGTGCTCTATGACAGCAAGGCGCAGCCGGGAGCCCAGGAGGCAGATGATTGTACATACTGCATTATTTCCGTCGGACGAAGCGGTAGCAAGTGGATGGAGACGGTATGTGAGGATTTAAAGATTTCCACAAAGTCGAACCGCGTGGATATCGGTGTCAGAGTAGAGCTTCCTGCGGTTATTTTTTCTCATATTACCGATGAGCTTTATGAGGGAAAGATTGTATACCGCACGGAAAAATTCGAGGATGCGGTGCGTACCTTCTGTATGAATCCAAACGGTATTGTGGTAAACGAGAACACCAATGGAATTATTACCGTTAACGGACACAGCTTCGAGGACCCAAGCAAGAAGACGGATAATACCAACTTTGCACTTCTCGTGGCAAAGCATTTTTCAGAGCCGTTTAAGGACAGTAACGGATATGGTGAAAGCATTGCAAGACTCTCCAATATGCTTGGCGGAGGCGTGATTGTACAGCGCTTTGGGGATCTCGAAAGAGGACGAAGAAGTACACAGAAGCGTCTCGATGAGGGAACAGTGCGTCCTACCTTAAATGCTACTCCTGGAGATTTAAGTCTCGTTCTTCCAAAACGTATCTTAGACGGAATCATTGAAATGATTCATGCCCTGGATAAAATTGCTCCGGGAACCGCAAATGATGATACACTTCTTTATGGTGTGGAGGTAAAGTTCTATAACATGGAGGTAGAACTTGACAAGAACCTTGAGACAAAGCATAAAGGTCTTTATGTCATCGGAGATGGCAGTGGAGTAACTCATTCCCTCTCCCACGCTTCCGCAAGTGGTGTATATGTCGCACGACGCATCTGCGAAGAAGTGGAAAACCGATAGGAAGTTAGAAAAGTAAAGCCCGCTCCGGTATCTTATATAAGGTGCCGAAGCGGGCTTTTGTTATGTTTTGCTATACAATTTATTTATTTTCTTTCTTTCCAATATGAAGAAACAGATTGGAGCGAATCAGCGCCGGGCGAAGTGCCATGTAAATGATGACTGCCACGATGACAGAAAGTACAGCATTCACTCCGGTTGTTGTGATGTTCCAGGCAAGAACGAGTTCAGCGGCCGGTTTTCCCATAATCACACGCTTATAGAAGTAACCTACCAGCGGATCAAAGATGAAGTTGAAGAGCATACCGCTGACAGCAGCAATGATGGTCCATTTTAAAACCTGCTTGGTATCCTTTGATTCTGTGATCTTACCAAGCTTGTGTGCAACGAGACCGGTGATAAGTCCGATACAGAATTTCAGTAAAAAGGTCTTTGGCGCATATACGATATAGACCGGATCAAGAAGATCTCCGATGGTCATTCCGATTGCACCAGCAATACCGCCATATACTCCGCCGAGTAAAAGGGCTGCGAGTACGCAGACTGCATTTCCGAGATGGAAGGAGGTTGCGTCTCCGCCCGGAAGCGTAATTTTAATTTGTAAAAAAGTAAATACTACATAGGAAAGTGCTGCCATGAGTGCAGCAAGAGTTAACTTATAAACTTTTTCGTTTCTCATTTTCTCATATGTCCTTTCAAATTTTGTTGTACTAATCATAATGAATGGGTGGCATTGCGTAAATGACCAGAAATGAACAAAAATATAAGACCAGATTTGCTTCGATAGTTATAAATTATAGTTATAACCAACCATAGATTTTTTATATTAACACTTTTTATCACACTCCCCTATAATACAAACATGCAAGGGCGATACAGAAAGGAAACCATATGGCTGCAATTGAAGTAAGAAATTTGTCAAAAACCTTTTTGCAGAAGGACGGAAAGGTTGAGGCACTAAAGAATATTAACCTATGCATCGAGGATGGAGATATATTTGGAATTATCGGAATGTCCGGTGCAGGAAAAAGTACCCTGGTTCGATGTTTGAACTACTTAGAGAGACCTACTGAGGGACAGGTGCTGATTCACGGAGTAGAGTTGGGAGGATTATCTGAGAAGGAGCTTCGAAAAGAGCGAAGCAAAATATCCATGATCTTTCAGCATTTCAACCTGTTGATGCAAAAGAATGTATTGGATAACATCGCATTTCCTCTTATTGTAAACGGCATCAAAAAGAAAGAGGCGAGGGAACAGGCCAGAAAGCTTTTGGAGACAGTGGGACTTGGTGAAAAGGAAAACTCGTATCCGGCGCAGCTCTCCGGAGGACAAAAGCAGAGGGTGGCGATTGCAAGAGCTCTTGCAAGCAATCCCGACATCCTGCTTTGCGACGAGGCTACAAGTGCCTTAGACCCCCAGACAACCGCTTCCATTTTGGAACTCCTTCAGGAAATCAATGAGAAGCTTGGGATTACGATTGTGATTATTACACACCAGATGGCTGTTGTAAGAGAAATCTGTAAGCATGTGGCAATTGTTGAGGATGGAGAAATTGTGGAGGAAGGAACCGTCGAAGAGATTTTTGCCCATCCGAAGACCGACGCGGCAAAAGCACTTTTGTATAATGACGGATCAGAGGAAAATGTAAGTCCGATAAAACCAGTCGAACTTCTCCATGAAACAGAAAAAATAAGAATTGTCTTTTCAGAAAACTCTGCCTTTGAACCGGTGATTGCAAACATGATTTTACAGTTTCACACTCCGGTAAATATCCTTAAAGCAGATACCAAAAATGTAGGAGGCATTGCAAAGGGAGAAATGATCTTAGGACTTCCGGAAAACAAAGAAATCAGAAATGCAATGAAGCAATACCTAAGGGATAAAGGCCTTGCAGTAGAGGAGGTGGTAAACAATGTGGAGTAAAGAAGTGACACAGATGATCATCACGGGAATTGGCGAAACATTATATATGTCGATCTTTGCAACCCTGTTTGCCTACATCATCGGAATTCCAATGGGAATTATTTTGACGGTGACGGATAAGGATGGCATTTCACCAAAACCGGCAGTCTACAGTATTCTTGACTTTATTGTTAATTTAATTCGAAGCATTCCGTTTTTGATCGGGCTTATGGTACTGATTCCGGTAACCAGATTTCTGGTAGGAAAAAGCTATGGCCCAACGGCAGCAATCGTACCACTTGTATTCTGCGCAGCTCCTTTTGTTGCAAGACTTGTGGAAACCTCATTAAAAGAGGTGGATGCAGGAGTAGTCGAGGCAGCAAAGTCCATGGGAGCAAGCAATTTTTCCATTATTACCAGAGTACTTTTAGTGGAGGCAAGAACCTCTCTGGTGGCAGGAGCGACAACCGCTTTTGGAACCATCTTCGGATATGCATCCATGGCAGGAGTCGTTGGAGCCGGAGGACTTGGGGATATTGCGATCCGATATGGATATTACAGATATCAGGCAGATATTATGCTTGTGTGTTTGATACTGCTCATTCTTCTGGTACAGATTTTTCAGGCAACGGGCATGAAAATCACAAGGGTACTGGATAAGAGGGCACATTAATAACGAAAAGGAAAAATAAATAGTAAAAAGAAAGTATGAGGAAAAAATTATGAAAAAGAAAGTATTAGCAACATTATTCGTAGCAGCATCTGTAGTGGCAACCTTCGCAGGCTGCGGCAGCAATTCGGCATCAGGGGATAAGACCATTACAGTGGCAGCATCACCGACACCACATGCAGAAATTTTGGAGCAGGCAAAGGAAATTCTTGCGAAAGACGGATGGACCTTGGAAATTACCGAATTTGAAGATTATGTACAGCCTAACGAAGTAGTGTACAGCGGAGAAATTGATTGCAACTATTTCCAGCATGTACCTTATCTTGACAGCTACAACGAAGAAAAGGGAGAGGATCTGGTAAGTGTTGGCGGAATTCATTATGAGCCATTTGGTATTTATCCGGGCACCAAGACTGATTTAAAGGACCTTGCAGAAGGCGATGTGATTGCCATTCCGAATGATACAACAAACGAAGCAAGAGCACTTCTTTTATTACAGGATAACGGTATTTTGAAGCTTTCCGATGGTGCAGGTCTCACCGCTACCGTAAATGATATTGTGGAAAATCCTTATGGAATAAAATTCCAGGAGCTTGAAGCAGCACAGGTTTCAAGAGTAACACAGGAGGTTGCCTTTGTTGTATTGAATGGAAACTACGCTTTGGAAGCAGGATTTTCCGTTGGAAAGGATGCGGTAGCATATGAGCTGTCCGATTCCGAAGCAGCAAAGACTTATGTGAATGTATTGGTTGTAAAGGAGGGAAATGAAGAAAACGAAGGTGTTCAGGCCCTGCTTAAGGTGTTAAAGTCCGATGAAATCAAGCAGTATATCCTTGACACCTATGACGGAGCAGTAATTCCTTTTGAAGATTAATAATTAAACTCCCATTTCGGAAATGTGTTCTTGAGTGAATTTGCATATTTGAATCAGAACCTACTTTCGTTTGTAAAAAGCGTAGCGGTACTAAATTCGCAATAAATTGCTCATTAA